>JAHFAC010000368.1 GCA_023250755.1 Bacteriovoracaceae bacterium
TCGGGAGTTGCTATGCGGAGCTAAATGAATCTAAGGAGCTGGTTTGGCTCGATCTCACTTTGCCTGGGGATCAAGAAAAATTCAAAGCACTCGTGCGAGAGGCAGATGGCTTGATCGAGGGATTTCGGCCCAAAGCAAAGAAAAAACTCAAACTTGATTCAAGTTCGCTTCACTTGGTGAACTCTAAGCTCTGTATTTTAAGTTTGGTTGGATTTCGTGAGGATGGTCCGAGAAGGGATCGGGCTGGGCATGATTTAAATTTTCAGGCGTTAACGGGTGCTTTGTCGCTGTCAAACGAAATGCCGGCGTTGCCTCTTGCTGATTTGTTTTCGGCCTATCATGGGGCGTTCGCGCTCGTCTCAGCCATGGATGCTGTGGAGCGAGGAGCTCAGGGCGTTCGAGTTGTAGTAAGCATGTCCCAGGTAATGCAAGAGGCGCAGGGTGTGCTTGTGCGAGAGTTTAAGGTGAGCGGTCAAATACCTGGACCCCAAAAAACTTTGTTTTCAGGGCAGTTTCCGTGTTATCGGATTTACGTTGCAGGCGATGGACGCAGAATCGCGGTAGGCGCGATCGAAGAAAAATTTTGGAGTGCCTTTTGCGAAGTGATCGGCGCACAGGAGTGGGCCGAAAGTGGCTATGCTGCGGGTGACGAGGGAGAGAGAGTGGCTGCCTCGATTCAAAAAAAATTGAGCGTGCAACCTTGGGCCTACTGGGCGCCGTTTTTTGAGCAAGCAGATTGTTGTGTTGAGCCTGTTTTGAATTATTCTGAGGTAGAGGTCAGTGGCCTATAATCCAAAGGATTATTTTTTTTACAAAGCAAAAGCCGAAAATTTTGCGGCCCGCTCTGTTTTTAAGTTACAGGAAATTGATCAGCGCTTTAAAATTTTAAAGCCAGGATTCAAAGTTCTCGATCTGGGTGCGGCACCTGGGTCTTGGTCGCAATACGCCTCACAGAAGATCGGCAGCCAGGGGCGATTGCTTGGAATCGATCTTCAACAGATTAGGCTGACTTTACCGAATGCCATTTTTATCAAGGCTGATTTTGCCGAGGTGGATCTCACCGCGTTTTTGGCCGCGTTGCCGGAGCCGCAGAGGATTATGCCTCCTTTTGACATTGTGCTTTCGGATATGGCGCCCAAGACGACTGGGATTCGAATCACCGACCAGGCGCGCTCGCTCGAACTTTGTGAACTAGCGCTTTTGGCAGCAGAAAGGTTTTTAAAGAAAGGTGGGACCTTCGTTTGCAAGCTTTTTCACGGGGAAGATTTTGAAAATTTTCGTTCAGCATTAAGGATGCGATTTGAATCCGTAGAAGTCCTTCGCCCCAAGAGTACGCGCAAAGAGAGTAAAGAAATTTTTTTTATTGGGTTAAGGATAAAGACTTGAATGTTTATTTTTTCAAATCTGGCCATTAGTTTAGATGGAAAAATTGCGACTGCAAATCGAATTCATTTCCCATTAGGCACTGATTATGATCGCAAGCAGATGCAAGTGCTTCGCCGAAAATGTGACGCGGTGTTGATGGGGGCATCGACCCTGAGGGCTTTCAAAAGGCCCTGTTTAGTAAAGAACACTAAAAAACAACCCGTAAATGTGATTTTGAGTTCTAAGCTAAAAGGGATTTCTCCAGATTGGCCATTTTTTAAAGATACTCATTTAAAGCGCATTCTTTTTGTTGATTCTAGGATTTCATCAAAGAAGTTGAGAGATTTTAAAGAAAACAGTAAAATCATCCGGCTCAAACCCGAGACTCCTAAAAATACAACCGCACGTCAGATTATTCGTGTGCTAGAGCAATTTAAAATTCGTTGTCTCCTGATCGAGGGGGGCGGAGGAGTGATGTGGGATTTTGTCAGCCAAAACCTGATTGATGAATATCACGTAACGCTGACGCCATGGCTTATTGGGGGGGGGAAATCCCCCACTCTCGTAGATGGGCTGGGATTTTTTCCTGATGAAGTGATCGGTCTTAAATTAAAAAAATGCCGTCGAATCGGCGACGAGCTGTATCTTACCTATTGCAGGGCGAGATCAGCGTAATCGAACCGTCTGTTCTGCAGGGCAACCCGGGCATGCTGCTGAAATCTCTCTCGCCATGGTTTGCCAGAGCTTGAGTACTGTGGTGCGAAAAGATTCAGCAATAATCGTTACGACAAGGATTGCTAGCGTCACGGATAAAATATACTCAACGATTGCTTGCCCAGACTCTTCTTTCATGAATTGTTTCATTAATTTCATTCTAAGGTATGATGACGGGTTATGGAAGGTCACTCGTCAAGTACTCGAAATCTCTTTTTGAAAGTGATTTTGCCAGTCGCTGTCATTATTCTAACGGTAGTGGGTGGGCTTGAGCTGCTGAAAAAGCAAGTTTCGAATTTTAACTCAGGAGAGGGGGCAGTCCGGGGAGAATTAGGCCAAGGTTCGATCCTGCCTAATTTTGAGTTAGAAAAATTCAACGGCGGAAAGCTCCATGTTTCTGACCTCAAGACAAAAGTAGCATTGGTGAATTTTTGGGCGACTTGGTGTGAGGCCTGCATGGTTGAAATGCCGTCTTTGCTCAAGCTAAGAGATTTGTACAAAAATCGTGGATTTGAATTAATTGCAATCAATGTTGATGAAAATCCGACCGTTATCCTTCCCAGGACCTTGCAGCAGCTGGGTATTGATTTTACAGTTTATATAGATCCAGAGGGACAGTTGGCCCAAACATTTGACGTTCATGCAATTCCTTTGACGGTTATTATGGATCGTGATCGAAAGGTTCTTTTGCTTGAAAGCGGGGAGAGGGATTGGGTAGGTTCTGAAATTCGGGGTTTACTGGATCAATGGTTGGCAAAGTGAGTACTATGGAACTTCCGCTTTTTTTGACACAGAAGAATAAAT
>JAHFAC010000369.1 GCA_023250755.1 Bacteriovoracaceae bacterium
CTTTTTTTAGAAATGTATTTTAACGAATCGTCCGAATCCTCATTCATAGTACACCGCAGACGTCCGAAACTAGGCCACCCCGAAATCCAGACTCATCAAAATCGAGGCAGACTACTGCCGAAACACCGTCCGTGAAAGCCGGAAGCGAAGAAATCGAAAAAACTGGAAAGAGTGCCCGCCAGGGAGGATTGAGTTCAACTGAATTGTGAATTTTGTGGCGATTTCCTAAAACCTTTCCACACCATAGACCACAAGAAGCGGTTGGCCACGGCACTTCGACGATATTTTGGCGGTAGCCTGAAACTGGAAGGGAGTCTTTTCGAGTATGAAAAGCAATGATCTCAGCAAGTGGGTCAAAAAATATCCAGCGGGTCGCTGTCTCTTTACGACGGATGATGCTGGAGCTAACGTCTTTTTGATCATAAAAGGGCTTGTTCAACTTTTTCGAGTTGCAGACCAGGTGGAGGAATTAGTAGGCACCGTGGGTGCTGGGGATGTGTTAGGAGAAAAAGCGTTACTGTCGGATAAACCATATCAACATTCGTTGACAGCACGAATAAAGTCTCCATTGGAAGTCATTGAATTTGAGCCAAAGGATCTCCCTCTTATCGAGGAGAAAATCCCCGATTTCAAGATGCGACTCCTGGAGACCGTGACATCAAGACTCTCCAAAGCGAATAAATTCATTCGAATTTTGCGAACACGTGATAAGCATGAGCGCATCGCCCGGTACATACACTATTACATGACCTATAATCACATTGCCGATGGTGAAAGCGCTTTGACGATTTCGGTAGCAGATGTCTCAACGATTCTGGATATTGATCAGGAGGCTACCACAGAGTCGTTAGAAGCCCTTGTCACACAACACGCACTTCAAGAAAAAGATGGTCAGTATCTCATCCACCACATGGAGGTCCTGGAGAATCAGATAGGGAAATGGGACAAGCGTATTCGTTAAACTTAGAGTCACTCCCCCTCATTGAGCTCCTTAATGAGCAGAGAGGAACATTCGATATTTTTTAACTCGCTCAACAAAGAGACCTTCACGATCTTGCCCCGTTTCAGCTACCAACCGCGATACACCCTGGAGAGCCTTACCTGCGGTTGAGCAGAGCTGTGTACAGATAACAGCTTCTTCGCCGCTTGCTGCCTAGCCTTAATGACAAATTTCCTCATCGAGGATTGACAGGAAGTGACATCGGGCCCCAATTTAATATTGGAGTTTTGTTAACTGAGTGTTGGTGGGTAAATGAGGTTATGAATCCTAAAACGCTTGAACGAGTGATGACCGCCTTTCACTTTCTCTCGGCATATCATAAATATGAGGTGGTTGGGATTGAGAGAGTTCCGCGCCAGGGTGCGGCCGTCATCATTATTAATCATAGTCTTGCGACATACGATTCATTTCTTTTAGCGGGAGCCATCTATCAGCACACGGGACGAATCTGTCGCTCGCTAGGCGACAAGAAGATTTTTGAGAATCCACTCCTATCGAAATTTGCCACCAGTCTAGGAATGGTTGAGGGTTCGCAGTCCACTGGGCTTAAGCTTCTCAAAGACGGCCATCTACTTATCGTCTCACCGGGTGGCATGCGTGAGTCGCTACGCCCGAAGAAAAATAAATACCAAATTCTTTGGCACGACCGTTTGGGGTTTGCTCGGCTTGCCTGTTCAGCTAACGCGCCCATTATCCTAGCTGCATGCCCCGCGGCGGATGATGTGTACTCAGTTTATGAAAATCCCCTGACTCGCTTTGTTTATGAACGATTCAAGTTTCCTCTTCCGATCGCACGCGGCTTGGGACTCTCGATTCTTCCCAAACCCGTTCCCCTAAAACACTATGTGCGCCAACCGATCGATCCTCCACAGAAAATGAACGGCAATTTCACTCGATTTCATAGCAAAGTTGTAGAAGAGATGGAGAAGCTAATGGCCTTTGGAGAGCATCCTATTTCAAGGCCCAAGAATAAGCGGCTACTTTGTCCTGATAAGCTGCCGTAAGGACTCCCCCAGTTTCTGCGCAATACTTCCTATCGGGGTACGTTTGATGAGGCTTATTGTTATTCGAAATGGTTTTGACTCTACGATCCGATCCTCATATCCAGCGGCCATTTCAGCAATCCGACGAGAAACCTCTCCCATGGCTCGTGCGCCTAGGCTTTTTCCCCCGTTATTCACAAAGGCATAAGCATTTTTTGCATCCACCCGCTTTCTGTTTCGGGCTTTCTTTTTGCTCTTGAGGTCAGTGACCAAAATGGGCCCACGCTTTTTTTTCACGCGCTTCCTTTCGGTCCCAAAAACTTTCTTAAAGATATAAGCTCTTGGGAAAGAATATCGATGTCTTCTTTGGCGTTGGACCTGCGCGCCAGTTGAAATACCGATTTTCCCTTGGCTTGGGCGTGTTTAAATGTGACATATTTCGGTAAAACATCCGCTGATTTTTTCTCAAAGTACTCAGTTCAATCTCAAGGCGTGCATTATCCAGTGAGGACGGTACGAGCCCCAATAATCCGCCGACTGGCACGATGGTCTCTGCAATCGAACAACGGTCCAACACAACGTCAATAAACACAGACTTTGGTTTTGGGATATTGAACATATAGGTGGCGTTTGCCTGCTTATCCAAATCGACAAGAAGGGTGCGGGTTCCCAATTGCGACATTCGGTAGGCTGTGTTGTAGGCGAGCGTCGTCTTTGCAGCACCTCCCTTTAGACAATGAAAAACGATATTCTTCCGTGGGTACTGGAATCCTTTTTCCAGAAGGAAACTGCGAACCTTCGCTGAAGGAAATCGTCGTATCTCTCCCAATTCAATTTCGGGTATATTCGGTGCCGCGCCGCCTGCTAGATGCCTGAATTCCTCAAGGCCAATTCC
>JAHFAC010000030.1 GCA_023250755.1 Bacteriovoracaceae bacterium
GGGGTTTAAGTTCATGCAAGACAAATAAACTCTGAAGAAAATGAATATGGGTTTTAATTTTCCTCAGGTCCTCCTTTAATGATTTTGCTATATGACCTGCCTCTGGCTCTTCTAAGAGTGCGACTTTTTGAAGAATCTTCATGCAAAGATCAGAATCAATTTTTACATTAGAAAACTGAACTGCATCTCGGCTTGTCGTCAAATCCAACCAATCTTGAACCAAAGATTCTCGCTCAGTTTTTGATTGAACACTAAAAATTCCTGGCATCCCGCCTCTCTCCAAGTGAATTAAAAACTGCTGTCGAGTAAGCCGAGGAGGGGCTGGAGAATAAAACTGATTTTTCAGGGCGCGAGGAGCCAGAGAATAAATCTCCGCAAGATTCATGGGATAGAGCCTAGCCCGGCTCATCCTACCCGTAAGAGACTCGCGAATTAAAGAAAGCTTAGAGAACTCAGTAGAGCCCAATAAAAAATATCTGCCTGGAATTTTTTTTTGATCCACTTCATATTTGATGGCATCAAACAAAAGAGGGACCTTTTGAGCCTCATCAATGGCGAATGTTTTAAACTCTGAATGCTGCGCAAGAAACGTTTCTGGATTTGTTTTAGCAAATTCGCGTGTTGAAAGCTTATCGAGAGTCACATAAAAATAATGAGGAATTTTTTTATTTAAAATCTCTCTTGCCAAAAAACTTTTTCCGGTTTGTCTAGCTCCTTGAAGCGCCAAAACCGGAGCGAATTTCAATTTTCTTTGTAAAAGAGGGACAATATGACGCTCTCTCATATGTGGCATACTTAATCCTATTAACCAATTAAACCATACCAATTATAAACAGTCAACGTCTAAAATAGGCATAGTTTAATTTAGGTAAAAATAAAACGACCCTAAAGCGCCATCTCCTCCTGGCCTGAAGGATGGGAAATTTTCAATTGAACTCGACATCCCTTTGCTGGAATTGGATCGAGTTGGAATTGTGCCAATCCCTTTTTTAGGGCTCCTGAGAGGGCAGGTGCACTGACCTTGGTTTCTCCAGCACAAATTACTTTAGATTCGATGGAGATGATTTCTTCTGCTGTACTCATATAAAATATCATTTTTTCAGGAATTTCAGACAATTTGACAGTCTGTATAGAAAAATGATCGTGCTCTTCAATAAAGAACGGCTTTGAATCAAAAATCCCGAATCCCATCCGATCCAACCCCGTCTGAGACCCTACCCGGGATCCAGGCAAACGTGAAGAAGCCCTCAGCCACGCTCTCAGTTCGTCGGGCTTGGATGAGCGCAAAACCTGGGGATGACTCAAGAGATAGCGGGTCAAATCTCCTGTCGCTGCAGCAACCGCAAAACTCGAGCCGATCTGTTTTAGGGAACCATCATTTTTATTGGGCTCGGGTCGCACCACAAAATCAATGAGCGAACCATAATTCATACTCAAATCCGGCTCGCCCTGAGGTCCCACCGATCCCACGACAATCACCTCAGGATAAGCCTGTGGAAAAATCTCCTCAACCCGCCCCGGCCGAAATGGATTTGGAACCCCAGTGCCAGCAGCCGTCAGAAGAATTACGCCTCTCTCATGGGCGCGGACCACTGCTGCATGGAGCGCATCAGAGCCCTGGGTCAGCCCTGAAGATAGGTTGATCAATTTTGCCCCATGATTGACCGCATAATCAATCGCTGCCGCAAGATCTGATGGACGAATCCCTGCCCCATGCCGAGATATTTTAATGGGAAGCAAGTTGAACCCAAAGTCCCTGCTTTTCGAATCACTTGCATGAGTGAAAATCATTTCGGCGACCGCAGTTCCATGACCGTCTTCATCTGAAACATCAGGAGTTTGATCAAAGAAATTCCATCCCTTCTCTGCCCCAAAAGTACCGATCTTGATTCCTGTATCAATCACTGCAACCACTATTGGCACAGAAGGCAAAGTGATCGGACGCCCAAGAAAAAACCAGACTCCGCCCAAACCAATGAAAATCATCATTACAAAAGATAGAATGGATTTTTTTTGAACCATTTTTGACAGTCTCCACGTTCCTTATTTGACTCATCTTCAGCTTGGCAGTAGATCCTAATTAAGTCATGAAAAACGAGAGACCCACCTCCGCAAAAGTCCACGCGAAGCGAAAACCCCCATGGGTGCCCAAATACATTCAACGGCGAGCAGAGCGAAGCATCATCTATTTGATTCTTTTCATTGCCTTCATGGCTTTCGCCGTCGGAGTTTATAAGGGTGGGATTCACCTGGTCCGCCTCAAGCCAGAGCAAATTACACTTTCTGAGCTTCCCTCCGCGCTTGCACTCTCGTTTATGCGGATGTTGGCTTCTTACATCGCGTCACTCTTTTTTTCTTTTTTTCTGGGCCTCATTGCTGCTCGCTCAGCGCTGGGAGAGAGGATGATCATCCCATTGCTCGATATCCTTCAATCCATTCCGGTTGTCGGATTTTTTCCGGCAGCGATCTCTTTTTTTATCGGAATGACCCATGGCCATCGCCTCGGGATAGAAATGGCAGCGGTCTTCCTTATTTTTACGAGCCAAGCCTGGAATATGGCATTTGCCGTTTACGAGGCAACAAAGACC
The DNA here is from genome assembly GCA_023250755.1 of Bacteriovoracaceae bacterium. Taxonomy (GTDB): domain Bacteria; phylum Bdellovibrionota; class UBA1018; order UBA1018; family UBA1018; genus JAHFAC01. Next base: position 2,589 of record JAHFAC010000030.1, read on the forward strand.
ATCCCCCAAGACAATCTGGATGCCGTAGCCAGTTTTGGGGTCAAGGGAAGTCAACGTTTTTGGAAACTCTTTGCACCTGCCTGCGTACCCCGTCTCATCTACAACAGCATCCTCTCCTGGTCCAATGGATGGTTCTTTCTCGTCGCTTGTGAAATCATCGCAGAAGGCCCAATCCGTTATCACCTCCCTGGAATTGGAAGCTTCTTGGCTCGTGCCGCCGAGCAAGATCAGCTTCGTCTCGTTTTTTGGGGGTTGATTGCCCTCTCTATCCTGATTTTGGGACTTGATCTCGTAATCTGGCGCCCCCTCTCAGTCTGGGCTGATCGCTTTAGACAGGACTATTACTCTTCCACACCCAAGAACATCGGTCTCTTTCCGATGAGTCAAAAAGCTTTTGTCCAAAAACTCTCAGCTCGGCTTGGACTTTTTCGTCCTGCGATGAAGCGAATGCTCTTTGCCCTTTCTTCCCCTTTGGTTTGGTTTTTAAAAGAAATTCTCTTACCCTTACTTTGGGACTTGCCCGCAGCCATCGGCGGAACCTTTTCTCGTGAAATCATCGTACGAGTCACTCAACCCACCCTGACTTACTGGTCACGACTCGTAAAAAAAGCGAGCTGGACCCCACTGGCCCTTCTTTGGTGCATCGGCGCGTTCTTGGGAATCACCGCAGGGTTTTTGCTCTTTCATTGGCTCAAACCCCCTTGGCCAGAAATGATTCGAGAGATTCCGATGGCAATCCTGGCTTCAACCGCTCGACTGATCACTGCATTGATCCTCTCATTTGCATGGACTCTTCCTGTTATCCTCGGATCGTGGAATCGGCCTCGTCTGAGACAAGCTCTGACCACGGTTGCACAAGTCGGTGCAAGCCTCCCAGCAACAGCTCTCTTTCCACTCATTATCTTGATTGCCATTCGTCGCTTTGGGGGAGGAATGGAAATCGCCAGCATTGTGCTCCTGCTGACGGGCATGCAATGGTACATCCTTTTCAACGGTCTGGGTGGAGCAGCCATCATTCCCTATGATTTGGTCGAAGCAGCTCGTGCCATGGTACAAATCTGGCGAAAGCTTGTTTTGCCAGCCCTTCGCCCCGCACTTATCACAGGAGCCATCACAGCTTGGGGTGGAGGATGGAATGCGTTAGTAGTCTCAGAATATGTATCTTATAAAAATCAGATTTTAAAAGTGAAGGGCCTAGGCGCTCTTCTCAATCAAGCAGTTTTAGAAATGGGAGATGATCGAGCAATTGCTTTATGCATTGCATCAATGGTGGGGTGGATTTTGATCATTAATTCGATTTTATGGCGTCCGTTGTACCATTCGGCTGCAGAACGATATAAGTTCGACGCTTAGAGGAAAAATGCAAAGCGAACCGGTTCTTTTCGAATTACGACACGTAGCACACCGTTTTCCCCTCCCCCAGGGTGAACTCACGGTTCTCAAAGATATTTGCTTTTCTGCCAAAGAGGGTGAATTCATTGCCATTGTGGGCCCATCCGGGGCGGGTAAAAGCACTATTTTGAGACTGATTAGTGGCTTAATTCACCCTACAGAGGGGATGATTCTCTTCAAGGGACAGCCCTTGAGTGGAATCAATCTTGAAACCGCTCTCGTTTTTCAAAATTTCGCCCTACTCCCTTGGTTAACCGTAGCTGAAAATGTCGAACTCGGCCTAGAAGCGCGGGGCATGGATATCGCTATGCGTCGTAGAAAGGTTGCTTTTTATATCGATAAGGTCGGTCTGGACGGGTATGAAGAAGCCTACCCCCGAGAACTCTCGGGTGGGATGAAACAGCGTGTGGGATTGGCCCGTGCGCTAGCGGTGGAACCCGAGATTCTCCTTATGGACGAACCGTTTTCATCGTTGGACGCTTTGACGTCCATCAACCTTCGGGATGAACTTTTAGATATCTGGAGCGATCGAGACTTTCCTGTGAACACTGTAGTGATGGTTACGCATATGATCGAAGAGGCAATTGAATTGGCGGATCGAGTTTTAGTCCTTTCAAGTCGTCCTGGTCATATCGTGGGCGACATGCTCATTGACCTTCCTCGTCCCAGAGACAAACGAGAGAAGGTTTTTTCAGAATACGTAGACAAGATCTTTTCACTGATCGCATGAGGAGAATGTAATTAAGTATGAACACCCCTATCGGGCCCATAAATCCAGGTCACCCACCAGAAATCCAGGCACTTCCCCAAACTGGGATCAGCGAGATCCTTGGGCTGGTCGAGCTTCTCAAATCAAAGGGCGGCAAAGAGGACATTTATAAACTTGCTGCAGAACTCAAGATGGAACTGGGAGATACCCTTGCCGTAATCCGTGGAGCCGAATTATTGGGCCTAGTGCACACGCCCGGCGGTGATGTCGTGATCGAGCCGATCGGCGAGAAAATTTCTCGCTCGCGAATCAATGCGCGAAAAAACCTGCTTCGCGAGCAAATCGAGAAATTACCTGTTTTTCACGCACTCATTTCTTTTTTGAAAGAAAAAGACGATCACCAAGCAACACGCGACCAACTTCTCGAAAAATTAGCCGAGCTAATTCCAAATGAAAATTCAGAACAAACCTTTACTACCCTGGTCACGTGGGGACGCTATGCTGAACTCTTCGGCTACAATGACGACAGCCAAACGTTTTACCTGGATTCGGGGAAGTAAAAGCATTCATGTTCTTACTAAGTGCTCTGGCACTTCTTTTGTCTGAAATCGGGATAGCCGCCCCTGATGAACCAGGGACCTGTATTACCCTCAGCGGAGGGGGTGACGCTTGTAATAATAAACCTGATTTTTTTCATGACGTCGATCGAGCGTTTATAGCATTACCGAAGTGGAAGCATGTCCGATTAGTCTCAGACGGAAACACAAATCAACATAACTCTTTTAGAACTGATCCAGAGGGGCATCCACTTCGAGATCAAATAGGACGAGTACTCCTTGAACACCGAAGGCCTCTTGTGGCTGTGTCCGGCCCCGCTCACCTCAAGGAGCTACAGGAAAGAATTCTCTCTCTTAAGCCAGGTGAACCGGTAGTACTTTACCTTACGGACCATGGTGGACATTCCACAAAAGATGGAAGCTATAGCATTGCCCTTTGGGGCGAAACCTTAACTGATACAGATTTGAGAGCGCTGCTAGATAAAATACCAAGCACAAGTAAAGTCATTACCATTCATGATCACTGTTTTGGTGGAGGAATGTTAGAGAAAAGTCTATTTGATAACAAGGGTTTGCCCAGGCCAGGCGCGTGCGGCTTTGCAGCCTCAGAAAGTACTGAATTCTCGTATTCGGGTCAGACATTTATGAAAACAGCAGAATGCATGTTCATGAGTGAAAAGGCAGATCCCTCATGCAAGGATTTCCTCTCATCAAACCAGAAAAAAGACGCCAATGAAGATGGATATTACTCGTTTTCTGAAGTTTTTAGACAATTACAAGAAAGTGGAAAAACATTCTCCAGCCCAGTTTCATCGAGTGATCTCTATTTGAAGTACCGCTTCGAGAAAAAAAACACGGCCTATCTTGAAGCATCACAAAAAACACTTTTGAACCATTGCCTATTTTCAGACTCAGGGATGAATTCTTTCTTAAAAATCGCCAATGGCGCTTTCGCAGAGCCCGTAAAGCATCTATTCGAAGAAAAACTAAAGTCTCTGAAAAACAATATAATAGAAGATTACAAAAGGGCCGATAAAAATCCAGATACATCCCTAAAAAAACTTCAGACAGATCTGAGCGACGCAGAAACAGAGATTGGCCGTCTGGAGATAGAATTAAATGAATCAGAAGAGGCTCTTTTGCCTGCAAAAAGGGCTTTTATGAGTAAAATCTTGGGCGATAAAAAATTCCAGGAATTATCAAACTTATTAAAAAAAGTAGATACCATTTCAATGACACTCTCTCTTTCAGAAACGCTAAAGCCATCGACACGACACCACCTTGAAGAAGAGCTTAATCGCATCAAAGAGGGGCTCCGTCCTCTTTCAGAAGAATTTAACAGAACCTTTTATGCTGCAAGTCCGAGTAATGAAAAATTCATTGAGTTTGTAAAATCCAAGAGTTTAAAAAATGATCCCCTGGCAAAAAAATGGCCTTACATAACAGAACGGGCTGAAAAAAAATTAATTGGGTTTGCCAACGCCAACATCAAACTCAAGGCGATGAGACAACTCATGAGATCGACTCGTAATGTAGCCACGCTTCAATCGATGCTGGACTCAAAAGACTCAGAAGGGATGACTACCTACCTTGGTCTGATGGAGTGCGAAGAAACCGTAATGAGCCAGGTACCTAAAAAATGAAATTTAGTTGGCCTTTTACTTTTCTTGCTATTTCCTGGATAATTTTTCTGGCTTTAAATTCCATTCCTCATGCCAAAGAAAATCAGTCTGCAGAAATACCACCGGGACCTGAGCGATTCGAATGCGGTCGATATGACCTAAAAGGATTCCTGGAGCGTGATTCGCTAGGATTTTCTTATTTAAAAATATATCCAAAAACTACACGACAGTTTCAAATTTTGATTACAGGACTCAAAATCGATGATTTGATTGCTAATTTAGGAAAAAACATCAAACTCAATGCTTTTATTTACAAGAATGGCACTGGATCTGAAGTTCAGGCTAAAATTTTAAATTTACCAAAAAGAATTGCTCTTACAAGTACTCTCACTTCGCCTGTTCAGCTCGTGAAAAGAGAAAAATGTAATCTGAGTTATTCAGATAAAAATCTCCGATAGACATTTTTATAGCGAAAAGTAATTCGATCAAAAATACTTAATCCCGTATCTTCAGCGATAGAATCAGGGGATCGGGTGCGATTAGCGAAATCAATTTGATCCAAATTGACGGGGTTCTTGTCCTTTGCTCCAAAGGACTGCTCATTGACCTTATTCAAATTTAATTCAGCTATTTTTTCTTTTTGCTCACCCCCTGTTTGACGATTCGCAGGGGCACTCCCTGCCACCAATCCAACATCACTATTGATGCCGGTCATCTGGCGATAGGTGTTCTCTAAAAGAGCTTCCATTTTCCCGCTTTGTTGACTTGACAAGCCACTTGCCATTGCCGCCATTGCGGCATGAGAGGGTGAATCATAGTTTTTATTTAAAAAATCTTTTAGATCCATTCCACCAGAAGACTTCTTAAAGAGTCCCTCAAATCGAGGATCTGAAACCAAAGGTGGAAAAGTGGAATCACTGGCGCGAATACAGGAGATCACTTGAGCTGTACTTTGAGAGGGATCCTTCACACCGCAAAGTGCTCCATGGCTAAGAATTTCACGACTTGAATCCTCTGCTCCCGTACCAAATCCGTTGTTGGTTTTTGATTGACTCCCTTTAAACCCTGAGTCAATCGAAGCAGCACTGGGAAGGGTCACCGCGACTGGTGCAGCTGAGCCGTACTGAAGTTTTTGATTTGATTTAAGCTGCTCTGCTAATTGGCGATTTCTATTTTCAGCATCCTCTGCATCTTTCATTGCTGAATTTTTAGCGTAACCCATTATAAAAGCAACCGCGGCAGTACCACAGGCTGCGATTTTTTGTGCGGATGATTTTTCCATCACCTTATCGACTCCTTGATGGAGTCCTACATTATAAGAAAAAACACCTAATCCCAATGAAAGAATCCCTCCAATAGCACCTGTAAACTCTTTGGTCTTAACCACGTCAAAAGCGGCAACACCCGTACTTGGGACCGTACAAAGCAACTGAGAAGAAGCAATATTAGCCCCACCCAGCGATGCGGCACAGATTGTTGTACAAACCGCTCCTACGCCTAACCACAAACCCGACAATAGCTTATTTGTCTCAGCAGCCTTTTTTTCAGTATTAGCAGCCTTGGTATAAGCATCTTCCTGACCATCGACGTCAGCAAAAATATTTGCAGTACTGGTCAATAGCATCGAAATAAATAAATAGAAAATCACATGACGACTAAGCTTCATCGGACCAAACTCCCTTCTAAAATTTTAAACTTCGAAGCAAAGAAAAGCTAACTAAATGAACAACAAAAATTTGACTACGATAGACTTAGTTAAAATCTTCTCTTATCCTTTTGTGCCAGGATTGCACCCGTTTCAGCGTCCACGATAATTTGCTTTCCATCTATGAAAAACTCATAGGCACGCTTTCCGGCAGAACCAGAGACCCAGAGGATCTCACGGCCTCCCTCGGGTCTGCTTGAAGAAGTTTGTGAAGCGGCGGATCCTTGTGCCAAGCTTGCTGCCTCATCTTGGCCAATGCGATGTTGATTGGTTACCTGAAGATCGCGAATATAATCAGAATAAAGACCTAAAAGCTCACCCTTTGAGCCCAAATCAATTGAAATTGCTCCTTTAGGTGCCAAAGGCAATCCTTCACTCGTTTGAGGAAACATCAGATGTGCTGAGTACTGATCTCCCTGAACGGTCGGCTCACCCAATGGAGAAGATTGCCTGACATCAAGAAGCCCAGAGGCCGCCGTTACTATTTCTTTTGCGCGGGCGATCACACTCTGAGGATTGCGAAGATCAAAAGAGTTTTTAGCGAACTCAGTTTTTCCGGGCATACCACGAACAGTCACCAGGGTTCCGTCTGCCATAAAATCACCTTGAAGCCCTGAACCAAATTTCTCTTGAAATGACTGCCAAGCTGACTGCCCATTTGGCCTCAGAGGAAGCTGCGAAACCTGAGGTGATGGAAAAGGTCGTGCTAAAGTCCCGGTGGGATTTTGAGCAATATCCGCCTGAAAATCCACACTTTCGGATTTGCCCTCACGAGCTTCTCTTTCTTTAACACCCCTGACAAAAACATAAAATCCAAGGGCAACGATGAGAGCTAAGAGTCCCCGTGAAAGCTTTGGAATCATTTCACTACCATCTGATACTTGAGTATCTGTGAAGGCTGAGTGGGAGAACCATTCGAAGGCGTCAGGGTCAGCTCAAAATCAACCGTGGTTCCATGAGCGATTTCAGCCCCCACCTTGATCCAAATCGCATTTCTCCAAAACTCGTCAAAGAAGGGATTGGAACTAAAATAGGCATTTCCCGTAGGCACACGATAAGCGGGATTCTTTGAGGAGAGAGATTGAACGATCTGAGTTCCGTTGACCTTTCCATATTCCACTTCTGTGTGAGCATTATCGATAAATCCAGCATTATAGCCATCATTCAAAAATGTCACTCGAGGATCGACCGAACGAACCGAAAGCAAAACACCCCCCGCCGTAGTTGCAGTAACATTACGGAGATCAAACCAAAGTGCAATCACCTCTCCAGGCTCAGCCATCTCATCCATCCCCGGACCGCCCCCTTGAGTCACGACACGTGAATCAGCACCCATCCTATTCAGCCAGCCTTTGAGGATCAGGGGATTATCTAAAATCCGGAGTCCAGGGGTTTGTGTATCTGATAAACCAGGGCCCACTTCAGCCCAGACGGGATCTAAAGTCACTCCTCCTACCATTCCACGAGCCTCTAACCTATTTTGAATCTCAATCTGGTCGCCCGAAGAGAATTGGAGGATCTGGCTGGCCTGAGTTAAAGCAGCGCCAAAGCTCCGAAAGTTCACTGGATGTCTCTTTGCTGTTGTAGGTTTTGGGAGAAGTTGAATCGCTTTCACCACTAGTCGCGCCACTTGTTGAAATGCCTGTGCGCTGCCACTGCCTATTTTGTTTTTTAATGCATCGTAGATATCCCAGAGAGCCCCTTCCGCGATGAGTGCATTATTGTGGATTTCTTCTTGGGGATTCATTTCATTGGGATCATAAATAAAAGCGGATCTCACGAATCCGGGGCCTCCAAAATTTCTAGCGTAAGGCCAGCCTAATCCATCGGGATAGACCAAACTAACAGTATTTTGATCGGCAGAAAAGCCTGATGGATCACTTCGAAAACCCCGACAATTCGGGTAATCTGAATCATAGACAGGACATCGATTCGCTCCGCGGCTGCCAATATACCCAGGAACAAACACACCCAGCGCCCACCGGCTAAAACCCTAGGATCAAAGGTGAGTGAAACCACAGGATCAAAAAAAGCCAGGGCCATGAAATCTGAAATCCCTTCATTGATGGAGCCCGCCTCGTCGTAAGGGAGATTCCCAAATTCATAAATCGGCGAATACGCATCGGCAGTGGTCCCATGCTGCAACTCGTGTACAATCACAGTAGCATCATCTGCATAGGACGCCCCAGGGGTCAGCCTCGAATCACCCAGACAGACTTTTTCGGAGGCGATACCCATTCCGCGTGAGAAGTAAGCGTTATCACTTCTCATGCAATGAGCAATGATTTGAATCGGATCTTTCGCTTGAAGTATCCCCGCTTCATCCAGTTTGACTTGATACTCATCTCCAAAGTAGTAACTCATCGCTTCTTGAAAGTGGGCATCTGAGCGGGGATAGGAAAACTGATTTTTCTCATCATAAGCTCCAAATCCCCCTTTACAGCCCAATCCATTTCGAACATTGACGTATTTTCCTTCAAGAATTCCACGCCCCCCTAATCGTTCCAGCGTGACCTGGCTTCGATAATCGTCCAAAAGCGGAGAAGAGGGAGGAATCGCCAAATTTTTAGAACTCACAATAGGATCGGGATTAAAAACATAGGCCACCCCGGTGGGACCCGCTTTCATTTCGGTTGCTGACGGCGCACAGATGGAATTGGCAGGAGGCTCTATTTTTTTGGCACAACTCGAGAAAACCAAAAAAAGAAGCATCCCAATGCAAACAAAAAAAATCTTTTGTTTCAAGTAGTTATTTGAGATCCCGGTCGTCTCCACCGATACCATGGCCCCTCCTTGGTCCCGCTTAAGC
>JAHFAC010000370.1 GCA_023250755.1 Bacteriovoracaceae bacterium
TTATCGATCGCCATTCCGATCGCACGCCTTAACTTGCGATTAGAGAGGGGAAATTTCTGTGTCGCAAATCCAAGGTAGCCCGTCTTTAAATACGGAAAAATCTTAAGATCCTTGCGGCCTTGAAGCCGTTTCAAATCCAAAGTTGAAATCTCAGTGAGAAAGTCCAACTTTCCGGCCTCATAGAGGTTAAGCGCGGTAGAATCGTCCTTTACAATCAGCCCCACAGCCTGATCCACATTGCCTCGTAAACCGTAGTAATTTTGATTTGCCCTCAAAATGATTTTAGAATCAATATCATGCATCGAGAGAGTGAAGGGCCCTAGCGTGACCATCCGCCCTGGCTTCTCCCAAGTCTCACCAAATTTTTCAACAATGTCTTGTCGGAGCGGAAAAGTGACCCAAAACGTGGGAATATAAATCCAATGTGCCACAGGACGCGCCAGCTTCACTTGAAACGTCAAATCATCCGGAGCCTTAATCCCCACCGCATTAAAATCCTTCAGAACTCCCTTATAATACCACTCTGCACCTTCAATATCGAAAAGGAAGTAAGCATACGAAGCAGCAGTAAGTGGGGAGATAAGTCGCTTCCAACTATAAACAAAATCTTGTGCGCGCAAGGGGACGCCGTCAGACCACTTTACGCCCGGACGCAGTTTGAAAGTATAAGTCCTCCCATCCTCACTCACCGCCCAGCTCTGAGCCAAAGCAGGGACCACCTTGAGATTTTCGTCAAATCCGAGCAGCCCCTCCATTAAGTTCATGAGGATGTAAGTCTCGATCGGAGTATGAGCCCGGTTCCAATCCAGCGTCTCTGGCTCTCCAGACATTCTGAAGGTAAAAATGCGATTCGTGCTCTGGGGTTGGGCAGTAGGTTGGGAATCTGTCGCAAAACCCGCTGGCTCTTGGCTCCCAAAAAAAGCCAAAATAGTCAAAATAACACAGAACCAAATGTGGAGTCCCCTCATGCAAATGATTCTGCTCCAGGTGGGGCCTTGGCTCAACCCTTAAATTCACCTGTCTAGGTATCCAGATTTACGATCTCAACGACCACATCACCCTGTATCTTGGTTTGACAGCCCAGGCGAGTCTTAGAATCCAAAAAACCCATCTCTTCAAGGCGGTCTTCCTCTGCCTCTTCCATAGGTGAAAGATTCTCACCACCGGACACTACAATGAGCTGACAAGTCGTGCAGGCGCAAAATCCTCCGCAAGCGTGTTGAATCGGAACATCATGATTCAGAGCAACATCCAGAATGCTCTCTCCCGGTTGAACTTCAAAACTTTGTTGAATGGGCAAAAAAGTAATTTTAGGCATATCGGCTCTCTCAGGATGAAAGGGTTGTCGCTTTCGCGATGGATTCTTTAAGCAGAAGTTCGGCTAAACGAACCGTGGATTGACTGAGCTCACGAGAGGCCTCTTGAATCTTGCCGAGGCCGTCCAAACTCATTGCCTGGCGCAGGGCTTGGATCTTAGATTCGATGGTCATGGCTTCATTTTCAGGCAAAAGTCGATGAGCTGCCGCAAGATTTTGCTCACTGCTTCGAAGAACCGTTTCAGCTTCGTTTCTCGCCTGAACGAGTTGTCGATACTGAATATCATCCTCAGCATGCATCATGCTGGAAGCGAGCATTCTGCCAATTTCTTCTTCTGTGAGCCCATAGCTGGGTCGAACTTCAATCGATTGTTCAAAACCAGTATGTAAATCCTTTGCCGAAACTTGTAAAATTCCATCGGCATCCACCAGAAACGTTACTTCGACCCTGGGCATTCCTGCGGGCATCGGTTTGATTCCGGCAAGTTTAAAGCGCGCTAGACTTCGATTCTCGGCGATATTTTCGCGCTCACCCTGAAGGACATGAATGTCCACCCCCGTTTGATTGCTCGCAAAAGTGGTAAAGGTCTCTCGCACCACTGTAGGAATTCGTGTGTTTCTTGCAATCAGTGGAGACATCAGTCCGCCATAGGTTTCAATTCCCAATGAAAGGGGAACAACGTCCAAAAGGAGCAGATCCCGATTGTTTCCGGCCAAAATATCCGCTTGAATTGCAGCACCGAGCGCCACCACCTCATCCGGGTGAACTGAGGTATTGGGCTTGCGGCCAAAGATCTGTTCAGCTATTTTTTGAACAATCGAAAGACGGGTGGGGCCACCCACCAAAACCACATCTGAAAGATCCTCTGATTTTAATCCCGCATCGGCAAGTGCATTGAGACAAGGGCCACGCGTTCGCTCTAGGATCGGACGCGCTAGACCCTCAAACTCCTGAACAGTCCAAATACGATGATACGTCTCACCTTGGATCTGAATCTTAGACTCAACAGTTTCTTGCCCTAATAGTCCAGATAATACAGTCGATAATGCGATTTTCGCCTCTTCTGCAGCCTCAAGCAATATGGCAATGAGTTGAGTGTCTGAGTAACAATCGATTTTTAATTTTTCACGGATTTCAGATGCCATCACCCGAACGAGCGCTTGATCCAGATCATCTCCGCCCAGGGCCGTATCACCGTTGGTTGCGAGGACTTCAAAAATTCCGTCATGAAGCTTGAGGATGGAGACATCAAATGTACCACCACCCAAATCATATACGGCAATCAGACCCTCACGCTTTCGATCTAAACCGTAAGCCAGAGCTGCTGCTGTCGGCTCATTGACGATTCTCAAAACATCCCAGCCCGCTAAGCGTCCCGCCGCTCGCGTAGCCTGCCGCTGACTATCATTAAAATAAGCCGGCACAGTAATCACTGCGCGATTCACTGAAACGCCCAGAGCTTTTTCAGCCACTGATTTCAGTTCACTTAAAATCATGGCTGAGATCTCAATGACCGAATAAGCTCGATTCTCAATCCCCACGCAAATCAATCCAT
>JAHFAC010000371.1:0-2375 GCA_023250755.1 Bacteriovoracaceae bacterium
AGAAAGGCCTGCTCTACACGCATGCGCGGAAGCACGGACCAAGCGCACTTCGTTGTCAGTGTAACCAGAACTATAGAGATCTTCAATTTGAGAAATCGCAGTGATGCAATCGCCTGAGGAAAGCGAAATATTCACCGCATCCAAGATGGCTGACTTGCCCGCGAGCGTACCCCCCTCAAAGTGTGGAGCGGAACATGCGCTGATCAAGAATGACGTCCCTATCCATATCGACCCTATCCAGGTGAGATAGAGAAATTTTTTCCAGGTGAACATCCTGTTCTCCTCAATTCTTCCTTGGCTACCTCTTTATCTTCAACTTAAGAAACTCACGATGCGCCGACACCCCTCTTCAAGTTCACTGACTTCGGTGGCAAAACTAACCCGGATAAAATCCGCCGCACCAAAAGGAGTTCCTGGGACGACTGCCACTTGAGCCCCTTCGAGCAACCTCTCGGCAAATCCTACGGAGTCTTCTCCAGATCGCAAATAGTCCTCCACCCCTAGAAATGCATAGAATGCCCCCTCAGGGGCCAATACTTTTATTTTGCTCGCTTTTTTAAGGATTTCCAATGCTATATCCCGACGTTTGCGAAAGCTTTCAACTTGATACGCAAAAGCAGTTTCGGGCACCTTCAAAGCGGCAATACTTGCCCACTGAGAGAGTTGATTGACACCCGAAGTGCTTTGCCCCTGAAGCACCAGCATCGCTTGCGTGATCTCACGAGGCGCGACTGACCAACCCACGCGCCACCCTGTCATCGCAAATGCTTTTGACATTCCATTGACAGTGACGGTCCTCTCCTTGAGTTCTGGACAACACTGCAGAAACGAAACCAATCCCTCAGTCCCAAAGCAAATGCGATCATAAATCTCATCACTCACCACCCAAGCTCGACTGGCTTCACGAGTGGCGCGAAAAATCTCACCCAAAGCCCTGTATTCAGCTTGGGTATAAACCGCGCCAGTGGGATTGCAAGGTGAATTCAGGATCAATCCTTTGGTCTTTGGTCCCAGATGAGCGCGCAGCTGTTTAGGAGAAATTTTAAATCCTGTCTCAAACGATGTAGAAATCACGCGGGGAATCCCACCCGCGATCTTGACCATTTCTGGGTAACTCAACCAATAAGGCGCGGCAAAGAGAACCTCGTCTCCTGGATCCACGAAAGCCATCAAAGCATTAAATAGGGCTTGTTTACCACCATTGGTGATCACGACATCATCCGCGGTCCATGGATTTTTTTCAGCAACTCCCGTTTGCTGCCGATTGGTGCGGGCGGCCACCAGAGCGCGGAGTTCGGGCACTCCCCCCACTGGGGGATATTTTGAGCGATTGCTTTTCAAGGCCTCGATCACCGCGTTTTTAGCCTCATCGGGCACATGGAAGTCGGGCTCTCCCGCAGTCAAATTGACCACATTGACCCCGAGTGCCTTCATCGCTTGGACCCTAGCGTTCAGATTCAGAGTAACACTTTCGGAAACCCCATCCAAACGCCTGGCCAATCGCGATTCATCAGAGGGCATGACCCTTCTCCTTTAATTTTTTTATTTTTTTCAATCGTGAAACCACCTGGGCCGGGACATAGGGCGAAATATCCCCCTTATACCAAAACAGCTCCTTGATCATACTAGAGCTGACAAAATACAAATTCTGAGCAGTCATCATGAACACGGTTTCGACATCGGGATTCAACTCCTTATTCATGCTCGCCATCATGAATTCATATTCAAAATCGCTGGCAGCACGAAGTCCCCGGATCACCGCCGAAATCTTGTGCTCACGCGCGTAATCCATGATCAAACCCGGCCAGCGATCGACTCGCACACAGGGTCGATTTAAAGTAACCTCCCGAATCAACTCAACCCGCTCATCAGGACTAAAGAGAGGCCCCTCTTTTCGATCGTTCCCAGCAACCACAATGATCACTTCTGAAAAAAGGGTCAGAGCGCGATCGAGAATATCGAGATGACCATTGGTGATGGGATCGAAAGACCCAGGATAAACCGCCTTCAAGGCTCGAGATGGACTCATTCGAGGCTTCCTTCTGTATCTCTGTAATCTGTATCTCTGTAATAAGTGGTCAGTACCGTATCACCATAAGTTCTCTCGCGAGTTTTGACAAGAAATGGAAATGGCCGGTCAAGGGGCGGGACTTTGGCTTCGAGAGAGCCCCATTCCAAACAAAAAAAACCTCCGGGCTTCAGCATTCGCTCCCAGGGGAGTGCACGAAAAATCCTTTGCTCCCAACCCTCTGAATAAGGTGGATCGGCCAGGACCAAATCAAAAGGAGAATGCGGACGAATCCGATGCCATGCCTGGGTCAAGTCTTCGCAAAAAATCTGAACTTGCCTCTCAACATTCAACTCCGAGGCGTTTT
>JAHFAC010000371.1:2385-2870 GCA_023250755.1 Bacteriovoracaceae bacterium
TCAATTTGGCAACAGATCCTGATTTTTCCACAAAATAGGCCTCTGCAGCTCCCCGTGAAAGCGCCTCAAACCCAAGAGCTCCAGATCCAGCAAAGAGATCTAACACCCGAGCACCAGGCACTGTCGTCTGGAGTGAATTGAACAAAGCTTGGCGTAATTTTGAAAGAGTCGGGCGAGTGCGATCATGAGCGGGGGTTAAAAGAGCACGGCCGCGAAATTCGCCGCCCGTAATCCGAATCATAACAGGGGACTATAGCAAACTTAGGGCTAAGCTGCCTTTCGAAATCCACTCTCCCGGCGCACGGGAATTTTGAATTCCGTTCCATCTGAAAGCTGAACTTTGAGGACATGGTCCTGAAATCCAATAGTCACGGCCAGATCCTCAAATTCATATTTGAGTTTGAGAGTCATCTTGCCGCTATGAGTCATTGTAAGCGCCCCTTCAGTACTGGTAAACGCCCCATCAGAGCTGGCAAGTGCTCCGT
>JAHFAC010000372.1 GCA_023250755.1 Bacteriovoracaceae bacterium
GAAACTCGGCTCCTTAATAGCAAGCCCTCCGGGCTTGATTAGAACCGCATCTCCGGCACTTCCCCTAATATCAATAGCTTCGCTCCTGTCGCTTTGCGAATCTCCTCAACAGAAACTCCAGGCGCTCTTTCTTTCAAAACAAATCCGGCGCCATATTTCTCTGGAGAATGCTCAAGCACTGCGAGCTCTGTCACCACCTTTTTAACCACGCCTACGCCGGTAAGCGGCAAAGTGCACCGAGGTAAAACCTTGCTCGAACCATCCTTAGCCACATGTTGCATCGCCACGATCACATTTTTGGATCCAGCAACTAAGTCCATCGCTCCGCCCATGCCTTTGACCACTTTTCCAGGGACCATCCAGTTGGCCAGATCGCCATTCTCGTCTACTTCCATCGCTCCCAGCACTGTGAGATCCACGTGCCCACCTCGGATCATTGCAAAGGAATCCGCGCTGGAAAAAAACGCAGCTCCTGGCAAAGCAGTGACCGTCTCCTTGCCTGCGTTGATCAGATCAGCGTCCATTGCCTCTTCGCTCGGATAAGGACCGATGCCCAAGAGTCCATTTTCGCTTTGTAAAATCACAGTCATCCCTTTGGGAATGTAGTTGGCCACCAGTGTGGGAATCCCAATCCCTAAATTGACGTAATAACCTTCTTTGAGTTCCTGTGCTATTCTCTGAGCAATCTGTTCTCGCGTGAGAGCCATAAATATTTCCTATTGAGATAATGTTCGTTTTTCAATTCTTTTTTGGTAACCACGGCCTTGAAAAATCCGTTTTACATAAATTCCTGGAACATGGATCTGATCAGGATCCAGCATCCCGACGGGAAGCAACTCTTCTACCTCCGCAATCGTGATTTTTCCTGCGACTGCAACCACTGGGTTGAAGTTCCGAGCGGTTTTTCTAAAGATCAAATTGCCCATGGGATCTCCGCGCCATGCTTTGACCAGAGAAAAATCAGCCTTGAGAGCTTGTTCTAAAACATATTTTCGACCGCCGAACTCACGCACTTCTTTGCCTTCAGCCACTTTTGTCCCTACCCCAGTCGGTGTAAAAAACGCAGGAATTCCAGCTCCGCCGGCTCTCAGTTTTTCAGCCAAAGTGCCTTGCGGTGTGAGCTCGACTTCGAGCTCTCCGGAGAGTACGAGAGATTCGAACAATTTATTTTCTCCAACATAGCTCGAGATCATTTTTTTGACCTGGCGTTTTTGAAGCATGAGCCCAATTCCAAAATCGTCTACCCCCGCATTGTTGGAAATGCAGGTGAGGTTTTTCACACCCTTCTCAACGAGAGCCGCGATGCAGTTTTCTGGAATTCCGCAGAGCCCAAACCCTCCGAGCGCTAAAACTGCTCCATCTGCAATATCTTGGATGGCCACCTTCGCGTCTGTCACCACTTTATTCATTTGCAATCCCCTTTAGAAAAGCTCAACGCAGACCGCCGTGGCCTCTCCACCACCGATGCAAATCCCCGCAACCCCTTTTTTCAACTTTCGATCACGGAGAGCCGAGACGAGAGTCACCAAAATGCGAGCACCACTTGAGCCTATGGGATGTCCGAGCGAAATTGCCCCACCCCAAATATTGTATTTTGAATCTGGAATTCGCAATTCCCTCTGCGCTGCCAAGGCCACCACTGCAAAAGCTTCGTTTACTTCGAACAAATCCACTTCTTCTACCGTCCAAGCTGCTTTCTTCACCGCCCTTCGCATCGCCTCGGCGGGCGCTGTCGTAAACCACTCTGGCGCCTGTGCAAATCCAGCGTAAGAAACCAGTTTTGCCAATGGCTTGACGCCAAGCTCTTTTGCACGCGCGGTTGACATGAGCACCAGGGCCGAAGCCCCGTCATTTATGGTCGACGAATTCGCAGCCGTCACACTCCCCTGCTTATCAAACACTGGCTTAAGCGTAGGGATTTTATCAAACTGCACGCGATTGGGTCCCTCATCTGCCTCGACTAAAACAGAATCTCCTTTTCGGCCGGTTACGGGCACAGGGACGATTTCAAATTTAAAACGGTTTTCTTTCTGCGCCTCTTGCGAACGCCTAAAACTCTGAGCCGCATAATCGTCTTGCTCTTTTCTGGAAAAAGATTTCTCACGTGCACAGAGCTCAGCGCAATTTCCCATGTGTTGATTATTGTACGGATCCCAAAGCCCATCATTGATCATAGAGTCTACAAAAGTTTGGTGCCCCATGCGTATCCCTGAACGCACGCCGGGGAGGAGATAAGGCGATTGACTCATGTTTTCCATTCCGCCTGTCACAACGACGTCTGAGTCTCCGAGTCCAATTGCCTGCGCGCCTAAAATCACGGCTTTCATCCCACTCCCACAGACTTTATTGACCGTCACCGCCGGAACTGATTTCGGTATCCCCGCGAAAATCGCGGCTTGCCTCGCGGGCGCCTGCCCTTCTCCAGCGGTCAGCACATTGCCCATGATCACTTCCGAAACTAAATCGGGCGAAAGCCCTGCACGCTTCAGCGCCGCTTCGATTGCGATCGCACCTAATTTGGGTGCTGGGACTGAGGCTAACGCCCCTTGGAAACCTCCGACTGGTGTTCTCGCAACTCCCACTATGACTACTTCGTTCATAAATAAATCTCCGTGGCTTTTTTGTATGCCACGGGGTGGGATTTGCGCAAGGGGGAAATGGTCGTGCACCCCACTCGAGTGAAGAAAAAAGAGTAAC
This sequence comes from Bacteriovoracaceae bacterium, assembly GCA_023250755.1. Taxonomy (GTDB): domain Bacteria; phylum Bdellovibrionota; class UBA1018; order UBA1018; family UBA1018; genus JAHFAC01. The sequence goes on from JAHFAC010000372.1 coordinate 2,698, forward strand.
TCCAAAAATTAGAACTGTTTAGAAAGAATTAAACTCGACTAAAATTTGAAAAATTATTTTATATAAAAGCCTTTTTTTAGTAGTTTTTAATAAAATTTATGCTATACACCCCTTATAAAAAAGAGGTGTACAATGAAAACAAACGATATCGGAAAACTATCA
>JAHFAC010000373.1 GCA_023250755.1 Bacteriovoracaceae bacterium
GATACGCTTGCGCTTGTTTGGTCAAGTCATCATAAAAAATAACAGCATGCTTACCATTATCCCGAAACCACTCTCCCATCGTTACGCCCGTATAAGCAGCTAAAAACTGAAGAGGTGCTTGTTCTGAGGCTCCCGCCATCACCACAATAGTGTGCTCAAGTGCGCCGAAAGAACGAAGCTTGTCCACCACCTGGGCTACCGTGGATTGCTTCTGCCCAATTGCGACATAAATGCAATAAACACCGCGGCCCTTCTGATTAATAATCGTATCCACTACGACGGCTGTTTTGCCTGTCTGTCGATCTCCGATAATGAGCTCACGCTGTCCACGACCAATCGGAATCATGCAGTCAATGGCTTTAACTCCTGTTTGAAGGGGCTCCTTCACAGGCTGCCGCTCTACAATCCCAGGGGCTTTGATTTCAACTTTCCTAAAACTTTTTGCCTGCAGTGGGCCCTTACCATCAACAGGTATGCCCAGTGAGTTGACTACGCGGCCCAGTAATTCTTCGCCTACTGGTACCTGCACAATTTTACCCGTTCTTTTAACGACAGCACCCTCTTTAATTTGCGTATCGTCTCCAAGAATTGCGATACCGACGCTCTCGTCCTCTAAGTTAAGGACCATCCCAGAAACACCGCCACCGAAATCGACCAGCTCGCCGGCCATGGCCTTTTCAAGACCATAAACCTTTGCCACACCATCACCCACCGTGACCACTGTGCCCGTCTCAGACACATCCAGTTTTTTTTCAAAATCCATCAACTGACTTTTTAGAATCTGTGTAATCTCTTCCGCGCGAATTTGCATATTCTCCTCAAGGATGATTGCTCAATGAGCCTTGTCCGATCCATAGACCAAGCGATCACGGAGCCGTTGAAGTTGCGACCGTAGCGTCCCATCATAGGTTACGCCGTTGACTGTAATTTTAACTCCGGCAAGGAGTGATGGCTCCACTGCCGTACGAAATGAAACTTTCTTTCCAAATTTTCGTGCGAACGCATTTCTGAGCGCTTCTAGATCACCCGACTCTACGGAATCGGCAGAAACCAGGGTGCCAACCACTCCCCCTCCGGCCTCCAATCGAGTGGTACCAAATGCCTCTAATACTTGGGGAAGCAGCTTCAAACGTCCCTTTTTCGCCAAAAGGAGAAGAAAATTTGTTAATGCCTTGGAAATTCCGCTTTTTTTGGCAATTTCAGAAAGAATCAAAGTTCTTTCTTTTCTTGGGACAATAAACCCTAAGAGAGAAACCCGTGCCTCTTTCGATTCATTAAGAATCCGAACAAAACCCGCCAATTCCTGCTCGAGCTTTTCAATTTCGGTATCCGGAACTCCCGACGCTATGGCCGACTGATACAGCGCATTCGCATAGGCTTTCGCAACGCTCATTGGATGCTCTCCACCTGTCTTGAAAACTCACGTCGAATTCGAACTCGATCATCTCCTGTTAGTTTTTGACGAAGATACTGCTCACATCGATCGACCACTCGAGCTCCAAATTCCTTTTGCAATTCAAAACGAAAATCTAAAAATAAACTTTCTACAGCCGTCTTAGCATCCGCGATAATATTTGAATGTGCCCGCCGCGCGTCGCCCAAGAGCCGAAGCCGCATCGCCTTGGCATCCTGTCTTGCCTGCTCCTGTAGGGCGGCAATTTCGGTTTCAATCATCTTAAGTTTAGCAGAAAACTCTTCATACCGCTCTTGCGCTTCACGGAGTTGGGTTGAAACAGCTTTAACCTCCGCACTAAAAACAACATGTCGGTCCATGATGAATTTTTTGATGGGTTCCCTCATGTAATAAACAAGAACCCCGACTAGAATGAAAAAATTGATCGCTGGAGCAAACAGAGCGTGCATTGTTTTCCTTTGATTTCCTCTTAGTTTTCTTAATCTTTCCTCAAAAGCAATTTTTCTGAAACGGTTTTTGCTAAAGTTTCAATATCCCCTTCAAGCTCACGCTTGAGTTCTCCCCTTTGCTTGCCGATCGCATCGATTGCTGTTTGGGTTATTTTTTTAGCCTCTTCTCGTGCCTGCCCAAGAAGAAGGGCCTCCTCTTTTTTAGCTTCTGCGAGAATCATCTCGTATTCTTTACGTGCATTCAGTCGCTCTTCTGTCAGTCGACGCTTATAATCGTCAAACTTTGTCTGCGCTTGCGCCATCAGTTTTTCCGCAGCTTCTCGATCTGCAACTGTTCGTTTATGGCGAGTCTCAAATAACGAGAGAAACGGTTTAAAATAGAGGCGACTTAAAAGAAAAAAAAGAACGCAAAAAATCGCTAGTTGATAAAAAAAAGTGTGGTCCAGTCCCAGTTGCTGAAAAATGGCGTCCACCGGAGTCTCCAAAGTAGTCCTAAAAAATTGGATAGTTCTTTGGGTGCTAGCATGTATCGAATTGCGGGGTCAAGTATGGAATTCGTTTTCTCTCTTGGTTACGACGACTTGTAGCTAGAAACAAAGAACGACTGTGCCGGCTGTTGGGCGGGGTGAACCATTCGACTGCTTCCCTCAAAGATTACGCCTTCGTCTACTTTTAAACTGGGGGTAAGAATGTCTCCACGAAAAATGGCGGGCTGATGAATTTCTACGCGGTGCTTTGCGACAACTGTTCCGGTGACCTCTCCACTAATAATGACCGTTCCGGCCTCAATCTGTCCCCGAACTCTCGCGCCTTCTCCTATAATCAAAGTATCCGGTGTAAAAATTTCTCCACGAAAGGTCCCACTGATCCGAACTGTTCCCTGAAAGCAAAGCTTGCCTTCAAACTCACAGCCCTGATCAATGACACCAGTTACTGCAAAGTGATTTACAGGAATACTCAAGTTTGTTGCGCTACCCATAGATCTTTATTCTGCA
>JAHFAC010000001.1 GCA_023250755.1 Bacteriovoracaceae bacterium
TGCCAGGCGGTAAGATGCTTGGTGTGAGTTGTAGCAGCAAAAGCAATGAGGGCGATGCAAAACTTTACTCCCACGGAAAAGGGGAACTTCATCAACCGATTGACAATCGACGCCCATGACCATGATATACATCCAAGCTGAAACCAAACGAACATCCTGGAAAGCCAGAACGTGTAATCACCGCCAAAGAGGACAACAGGCACGTGAAGGAGAGGCGAAACGAAAGGACGGATTATGATGAAATCACGATGAGGCACCCGTCCGTCCAAGATTCTCCTACTATGAGCCAAAGTAAACCCTTCATCAGTCGGAGTGAACCCCATCCATGAAAACGAGAGATGTGAGAGTAAAGGTACGAAGATAAGGAAAGAAGCGGCGACTAATAGTTCTTTATTTTCTAGCTTGATGTTTCGCATCGTCAACAATCAAGTTTACTTGAACGCCTAATTACCGAGTTATCTCCAGCTCGCTCCATTTCTTCATCGCGCGCGCCGATGCTATGCTTACGGTCTCCAATTGATGGTGGAAGATATCATTGCACATGTCGATTGTTTTCTCTAAGAACCGGGCGGGCTGCGCTGGTTGACGGAGCGGGCCGCTTAAACTATGGACCAAGCCGCTACTGCCAACTTTCAATTAGCAACGGGAACCGGCCCTCCCCGGATCCAGCCTCAGCCTGAGGTATACCCATTTACCGCTTATCTGGCGCAGCGGTTTGGGTGTACTCACGTAATAGCGGTCGGTGGGCCAACTGCGCAGGATCTGAGACAACTCCATCCTCAGCTTAAGATCATAGGAATCGTCCCCGGCGCAGATCTGGGAGTTGGACCGCAACAAATGCGGATTTTGGATATGGTCAGAAAAATCTTTCCAGCGGGTTCCAAGTCTACCTTAGTGGACGAGGATATTCTGAAGCGCGCAATCATTGTTTGCAATAACGTGATTGAGCAAACTGTTAATCCCGCGTGCTTGTTGGAGCAACTAAAGAATTGGCTCGAACATGCGCCGGTTTGTATTTTGACAAGTACTGACAGGGATTTGAACCGAGGGAGCAATTCCGCTATTCCAGGCAGATGGAACCTGGCAGAGCTAAAGCGCTTGCTGCATGCTGAGGGATTCAACCTTGAGTTCATCGGGTTGACGGCAAGTGATAATGTCAGGTACGAGAAGAAGACCATCCTCGCGGTGATTGCAAATAATACGACGAGTAGACTACTCAGAGTGAACGTCCCCTCCGATTTCCGCGTTGTCGCGTTCATGGCGGCTTACAATGAAGAGGACATCATAGTTCAATCAATTAAAAAGTGGACTGAGCAGGGAATCAATGTGCATATCCTTGAGAACTGGTCCACAGACGCCACCTACGATTTAGCAAAGCAGTTGGAAGGCCGACTCCCTGTCACTGTCGAAAGGTTCCCCAGAGAAGGGCCGTCAAAGCATTTCGATTGGGGAGCCATGCTCGAACGCATCGAGACACTCTCCAGGGAGATCGACGCTGACTGGTTTGTCCGGCGTGGCGCCGATGAAGTGTTGATGTCTCCCTGGCCGGGTTTAAGCTACAGGGATAGTCTCTATCTTGTGGATCAAGCGGGCTTCAATTGTGTGGATCATACAGTCATCGAGTTTCATCCGGTAGATGACGGGTTCGAGGCGGGTACCGATCACGAAGCCTACTTTAGGCATTTCGTCTTTGGGAAAGATCGGGCCCATTTTCTACAAATAAAAACGTGGAAGAATTACGGACAGCCGATTACAATGGCGCCATCTGGAGGCCATGAATCAACATTCGAAGGACGCCGAGTCTATCCTTTCAAGTTTCTGTTAAAGCACTATCCTGTTAGGTCGCAAGAACATGGAGAGAAGAAAGTGTTTCGGGAGCGGAAAGCCAGATGGAATCCAGAGGAGAGGGCTAGAGGCTGGCACGTACACTATGATTCTGTCCATGAAGGCCATCTGTTTTTGCGTCCATCTTCTGAGCAAGAGCTTTTCGATGAAGCTCATTTCAATAAGACTTACCTCGTGGAGCGACTTTCCGGTATTGGCATACCCCGATGAAAAATTAGCCGGACAGTCACCCTCAGTTAACCAGCCGCTGGAACGTGACTGTTTTGAATCGCTGGAGAAGCGAAATGGACGATTCATATAGCAAGCTTCAGTTTGCAACTCCGGATAGACGCGCCGCCCTGGTTGTCGCCCATCCCGGCCACGAACTACTCGTTCACGGTTGGCTCGAACAAGCGCGGCCCCTCGTCTTCGTCTTGACCGATGGCTCCGGGCGAACGAACCACTCGAGGCTGGATTCAACCACCAGGATACTCCGCCAAACCGGCGCACAACGCGGCGGTATTTATGGACGCCTCACAGACCGTGCCGCTTACTCGGCCATTCTCAATCTTGAGTTTGAGCTCTTCATCAGACTTGCGGGGGAACTTGCCGAAGCACTCGTTGCTGAGCGCATTGACTATGTTGCTGGCGATGCAGTTGAGGGCTACAATCCAATGCATGATGTCTGTCGCTTAGTAATCAATGCGGCTGTGAAGGTTGCGAGCCGGGCAAGAGGTCATCGCGTCGCAAATCTCGAATTCCCCGTGATCGGTCAAGCGGGTGGTGGTCCCGAGACGCTTTCAGCGGGTGGGATTTGGCTCCAATTAGACGAAGCCGCATTTGCGCGAAAAATGGCAACGGCAAAAGAATATGCTGCACTTGCCGGTGAAGTTCTTGCGGCGCTTGGTAGAACACCAGCTGATGCGTTTAGAGTGGAGTGTTTGCACCTGGTTGATGATCGCGCTGGCATCCGCCGTTGTGATGAGGAGCCACCTTCTTATGAACATTATGGTGAGAAACAGGTTGCGGCA
>JAHFAC010000031.1 GCA_023250755.1 Bacteriovoracaceae bacterium
TCTTACTAACCGCATTATAAACAAGATTTTCAACCCCCGCTTTGTACGTATTGTTTACCAAGGGAGTCACAAAGATCTTGCGAATCCCCTTTTTTTCGAAAACAGGGTTTTGTGAATATTGAAGGACGTAGCCACAGCCCAGCGTGCTGAAAATCAAAGTCAGTATCAAGATCAAGAGACGCATCTCTTTGTCATAGCAGAGGTCGCTTGGCATTTCTACGCCAGCGGGATAAAGGTGCCAAAATGAGCTTTCGGGGAAGACTAGACGGATTTTCTGACATCCTTAAAAAATTAAAAGAAAAATATCCTCGCTTCGGGCGTCGAGTGCAAGAGTCCGAAGCCCTTAGCCGATGGGAGAGCATCGTCGGTCCTATGATCGCCAAACACACCCGTGCCATCCGCGTAGAAAAGGAGGTCCTTTGGATTGAAGTCGATCACTCCATCTGGAAGTCAGAACTCCATCACAGAAAGCAACAGATTCTAGAGCGCTTGAACCAGCAGAATCAGACTGGGGCTTTACCAGAGGCAACCCCTAAGACAATACCTGAAATAATACCTGAAATAATAAAAGATATTCTGTTCTTGGACCCCCGACGCTGAAAATATCCCATCTTATTTACCCATGAGGCGCCAAAGAGCCAGAACCAGAACCACCCCACTCAGAAAAAGGAAAAGCCGCGTACTCAACCCGTAGGGAGCCCGCTCCATCGGGTAGGGTTTTTTAAATTCGGTGGAATCCCAAACCAGGCGCTCGTGATCCCCTCCAGTGTCCAGTTGTTTAGTGATCGTATCAGTTGTACCCGTCTCCGTAGGCTCTTCGTCATTCTCGCTATCCCAGTTGGGCCAACTTGAAAGTTCGATTCCCAATACCCGAGCCACCTCTTGTTTTTCGCGCAACGAGATCCAATAAGAATTGGCCTGACAAAGCTCGTCATCAGGCCCTACTTGGCGTTGTCCAATGAGTTCTTTCACCTGGACAGCCGTATACGGCCCCAGGAGCTTGTTTTTTGTGGTTCGGATCAACCAGGAGTTCATCATATACTCCTTTATGCACTCCTTCATACTCTCTCTTTGGCACTCTCTTTGGGTCTCAAAGCATCCACTGTCCGCTCCTCAGCTTGTAAAAAACTCTGAATCGCTTGATGTTTGCACACCCGAAACTCCTCAGGCTTTCCCCAAAAAACAATCTGCCCCTGATGCAAAAATGCGATTCGATCCGCCAGCAAGAGGGCTGAAGGGATATCGTGGCTAATCACGATCGAAGTCAACTTCAGCTCCCGCTTTAAAGTCGCAATCAAATCATCAACCGTCGTACGAGTGACCGGATCCAATCCGGTCGTAGGTTCATCATAAAGAAGGATCGACGGTTCACGAATGATGGCACGAGCCAATCCCACGCGTTTTCTCATTCCGCCTGAAAGTTCATTGGGATACTTATCATAACCGCTTTGCATGCCGAGAATGCTCAGCGAGCGCTTAACAGAAGTTGTGACCTCTTCTTCGGATTGATTGGTATGCTCTCTCAGCGGAAATGCGACGTTTTCAAAAACCGTCATGTCATCAAAAAGAGCAGCGTTCTGAAACAGCATTCCAAAAGCTAAACGATGCTCAGACAAAGCCCGCCCTCTCAATGCGGTAATGTCTTTCCCGGCAACCCAAACTTTGCCCGAATCCGGATGAAGCAACCCTAAAACATGCTTAAGAAGGACTGACTTCCCGGCCCCCGAAGAGCCTAAAATGTAAGTGAGTAATCCGGTAGGAAACTCAAGATCCACCCCCTTAAGCACCACATCACGTCCTCCACGAAAACTTTTATAAATCTTCTCCAGGCGGACCGCGCCCATTCCCATTTGCGCATTAGACATACACTCTTTGTACCCGGGTTGAGACAGAAGTCAAAAGCTCATATGGAATCGTCCCTGCAATTCCAGCTTGTTCCCATGCATCGATCTCGGGCCCGAAAAGCACCGCCCAATCCCCAACACGAGTAGATTGGGGACACTGGACAGTGGACAAATCCATGCTGATGGTGCCTAAAATTTTTGACACATGGCCTCCTATCCAAGCCCATCCTCCATGAACTCCCTCTCCACTCAAGAGACGATGAACGCCATCGGCATATCCAGCTCCCAAGACCGCGAGACGCACTGAAGAAAATCCTTTTCCACTCGAAACGCGATAACGTGCCCCATAGCCCACGCTCTCGCCCTCCTTTAACGTCCGAATCGCAATCACGCGGGCTTTGAGTCTCAACACCGGCGTAATCCCTCGAACAGGAGCTCCGGCCCAAGGAGTGACCCCGTAGAGAGAAATGCCGGGCCGTACCACATCCGTCAAATCCTGAAGCCCGAAATGCTTTTGATTCCAGATGGCAGCACTGTTCGCCATGTGAAAATGAGCGCTCGGAAAAACCGACGCAAGCTCTCTTTTGAGTGCAATAAAACGCTCGACCTGAAACTGGCTTAAACGGCAAGTGGGCGTCTCAGCCATTGCAAAATGCGAGAAAATACCACTCGGATGAGCAATTGAGGGACGAGTTCTGAGCGCTCGAGCCACACCCCGCGCCTGACTTAGGCTCATGCCGAGGCGATTCATGCCTGTATTGAATTTTAACTCATACGAAATCCGCTCAAACCACTGATCTTTTGCAAAGCTCACCCAATCCTCATCTGAAGCGATGACTGGCGTCAAATGATAGCGCTCGCAAAGCTGGCCCTTCTCCTCTGACCACGGAGTCGCTCCAGAAAAAACGATAATCTTTGCCCTTCGACCTCGGGGACCCAGCTCTCGCCTGAGAAAAATCCCTTCCTCAAGAGTAGCCACTCCAAACGCGTAAAGCGCAGGCAACTCGAGCAGTTGGCGAGAAACCCAAACAGAGCCGTGTCCGTAAGCATTCGCCTTGACCATGGGTAAAATTCCCTGCCCGGGGACTAGCTCGCGGAGAGCGTAATAATTTTTAATCAGGGCATTTGAATTGAGCTCGGCAACGAAATTGCCCAACTCTGGCAGCTTGATCTGATGATCGCTCTGCCTACCCTTGTGAGAGGAGCGCATTCTCATAGACTAGTCCGGTTGAACGAACCATCCTCTTGAGCGAATCCTGATGGGCGATGCTGTCCATCCCAGCCTGCAGCACCACTAAAATCCCGAGAAGCTTGGGCTTGCCTGCTTGTCGCCCCAGACGACCATATCCCGTCACCGCCCATGCCTCAAAATGAGCAACGCCTGTACGAGCCAATAAAATATCCGATAAAGGCTCATAGTCTCCAATCATAAAAATCTCTCCAGCCTGGGCTGAAATTTCAATTTTCTTGAGCAACTCATGACTCACTGAAAAGGACATGGTCGCGGGCGCTCCTCCTTGTGGAAAACCCGCATCCACTAAGAGAATTGCTGCTGAGATCTCTGAGCGAAATACAAAAAATAAAGTCGGGCTTTTGCAAAGCTTTGCCGCTGTCTCAGTCATTTCTTTTACTACGCTGCGAGGATCCTGGGTTAACGCAACCTTTTGGTCAAATTGGCTGATCATGCTGCTAGTTTCTGGGTTAGCTTCTGGGCCAACCTCAGCCTGCAATGAGGCCTTCAACGGCGTTGCCTCCGTGATTTCATGTGCAACATTTTCTGAGATTCTTCCATAATCCTCAATCGCCTCTAAAATAGGAGAGCCATCATCGATTCGAATTGTCGGAATCCCGAATTCATCCGCCTCACCGATCTGCAGCAGCGAGGCATCCAGCCCTTCGTTATAATCATTGCGCTTTCGCAATAAAAACCAAACTCCTCCAATAGACGGCAAAAGAGCCAGAAAAAATAAAATCAATCCCCGCGTAAACAGCCCACGCGCCGTAGAAACAGAAGAGGGAAACACGGTCATCTGCTCAACGACAATTGCCAAAGGAAGAGGATCCAAGCGGGTAGCTGACATCACTACAAGATTTTGGTCAATGCTCCGGAATTGACCTGTACGCGTTTCGGGCGAGTGGAGCTGAAAAATCCTCAAGACCCCTTCTGTAAAAACCTGGGTTTGGGCAAAATCGGCCATTTTATAAGAACTCTGCGAATGGGCTAATACCCGCCCGTCAGCAGCCACCAAATAACCTCTCATAGCTGGAAAAAACTCTCCGCGCTTTCCAGCCTCCTGGTTCTCGAATCGCTCTAAGAATGAAAACACCTGTTGAGGTTCAATCCAAGCTAACACGACTGTTTCGGCATGAGCAGGAACGGGAAAAGCCAGTACCCCCCACTCAGAGGAGCCTTGGGGATCCTTTCTGGCCCTCAAAAATCCAGCACCCTTTTGAGCCAATTGCCCATAGTTCAAGCGTTCAGCAACAAGTTTGATGTAAGAAGGATCGAGTCGCGCGGACTTCCAGGCTGGATTCATAGCTGACTGGGTGACTGACTCAAGATGGCCATCCCGAGTTTGGACCTCAGCCCAATAAAGAAGATCCCCGCTCGGCAAAACAGGGTGTTCGAGTGAGCGATTTTGTTGAAGAGCAAGCGCTTGATCACGGATTGCTTCAACCGACTTCCAGGCGACTCCGGCAATCAAGCGACTCTCTGCCCTTAAAGTGCGCAATCGCTCCAACTCAAAAACTTGACTGTCTTTTTTAGTTGAAGAAGTTTGCATCGCCCAATAAAGAGCAATACTTCCAAACGATCCGAGAAAAATCATCGTTATCCAAGAAGCCCTCTTTAAACCTAGATTGAAGCCACCGTGACTCTTTGAAATGTGCATGCTATGTGAAATTCTATCATAAAGTCTGGTTTTCAAAAGCAGGTTATTAAAAATGACTGACGGCCCCGAAACACCCGAAACGCAATTGCCCCAAGTCCTGATTCTTGGGACCGGGATCGCTGGCCTGATGTCTGCCCTCAAATTCGCCCGAAAAGCCCGAGTTACGTTAGTCTGCAAGGCCGATCGCACCGAGGGAGCGACCCGTTACGCACAAGGAGGAATTGCTTCGGTCTGGTCCAAATTCGACAGCTTTGAAGAGCATAAGCGAGATACGTTAGTCGCCGGCGCGGATCTTTGCCGTGAAGAAATCGTCGATCTCTGCGTGCGCGAAGGGCCTGAACGAGTGAAGGAACTCATTGATCTGGGCGTCGAATTCACCAAAGCGACTCGAGTCACAAATGCCCCTCCCCCGACTGATCCCACAGAAGTTTTCGACCTCCACCGCGAAGGCGGGCACGGACAGCGTCGAATCCTTCATGCCGATGATTTAACGGGCTGGGCAATTGAAAAAGCACTGTTAGCACAGATTGAACAGCATCCACAAATCCAGGTCCTCGAGCACCACATTGCGATCGACTTGATCACCGAAGGCAAACTTTTTAAACGTTGGCGAAAACCAGGAAGGTGCCTAGGGGCTTATTTATTGGATATTCGGCAAAAGCGCGTGATTACCTGCCCAGCTGATATCACTCTCTTGGCAACTGGTGGGGCCGGAAAAGTCTATCTCTATACTTCAAATCCAGACACCGCTACGGGAGACGGGATCGCCATGGCCCACCGAGCAGGAGCTCAGGTAGCCAATCTTGAGTTCATGCAATTTCATCCAACCTGTCTCTTTCATCCCGGGGCACGGACTTTTCTCATTTCAGAAGCCCTCCGCGGTGAGGGAGCCGTTCTCAAAACCCTTTCTGGCAATGAATTCATGAAGCACCACCACCCCATGGGATCGCTCGCTCCCCGCGACATCGTCGCTCGCGCTATTGATATTGAGATGAAGCGATCCGGAGACTCCCACGTTCTGCTTGATTGCACTCACCTCGTTGCTGAGGATATCCGAAGGAAGTTTCCAAACATCTATGAAACCTGCCTGGGATACGGAATCGAGATCACCCGACAACCGATCCCTGTCGTTCCGGCGGCGCACTATACCTGTGGCGGAGTTTGGGTGGACGCGAATGCAAAAACCACGATCGATTCTCTTTATTGCGTGGGAGAAGCAGCGTGCACCGGCCTTCATGGAGCCAATCGGTTGGCCAGCAACTCCTTGCTTGAAGCCATCGTTTTTGCCCACCGTGCGGCTCACCATGCATTGACCTCACTCCAGCGGAATCCAACTAAAATGACGTGGCCGGACCCACTCCCTCAATGGAACGCCGGCGCCGCCGTCGAAATAGAAGATCGGATTGATATCGCCGCCAACTGGCTCGAAATCCGAAATCTGATGTGGAACTACGTCGGGATCGTCAGAAGCAACCAACGCTTGGAACGCGCTCAACGCCGTATCGAGCTTTTGCGTTCTGAGGTGGACACTTACTATTGGAGGCATTTACTGACAAAAGATCTGGTCGAATTGCGTAATTTGTTAACCGTCGCAGACCTCATCATTCAATGTGCCACACGCAGAAAAGAGAGTCGTGGGTTGCACTACACTGTTGACTATCCACACGTTGATGATCTTCAGAAACGAGATACAATTCTGGAGTAGCCCTCTTCAACTAAGAACCCTTCAGCTCTCCAAGAGTCGTCAAAGCTAAAAACTGCACGCCCATCTTTTCAAAAATCCGTGCCCCACCCTCTTCTCGATCCACTACCGTGAGGACCACACACGGTTGATAGCCTGCCTCACGGAGCCGTTCGATCGCTTTCTGGCTCGATCCGCCCGTGGTCACGACGTCTTCGAGAACGACCAAGCGCGCTCCACGAGAAAGGTTCTCTGTTCCTTCAATATACTTTGCTGTTCCATGGTCCTTGGGTTCTTTTCTGACAATGAATGCAGGCCACTGAAAGCCTGCTGCGCGTACCGCTAGAGAAACAGCCGTTGCCAGGGGATCTGCTCCCAAAGTCAGCCCACCGACTCCTTGTACTATGAGCCCCGCTTGCCGAATCTTTTCGACCGCAAGCTGCCCGATCAGGTAAGCCCCTTCCGGGTGCAAGGTAGTTGCCTTGAGATCAATATAAAATGTGCTTTTTTTGCCCGAAGCGAGGGTAAAATCCCCTTCTCGGTAACTGCTCTTGCGAATCAAATCAATCAGGGCTGCTTTCATCTCTATAAAATTCACAGGGAGTGAGCCTCAATCCAAGAGCCGATGTCATCAAAGACCTGTTCTTTTCCGATCTCATTGACCGGCTCATGAAAAAATGTCGGATAAGTTTTTAGCTGCTTGTCACGATGTTTGAGTTGACGGAAAAAGCGAAGTGATTTTTCTGCGTCAACTAACCCATCTTGCAGCGGAACTGCCATTTGCAAGGGAAGCTCGATCCCCGTTTCGCGCGAAAGCGTGTCATCCATCGCGGCTAACATCTCTGTAAAAAATCGAGGCGTCATTTTACTGTGGACCAGACGATCGTGCAAGTAGGCATCGATCACTTCAGGATCGTGCGATAAGGTATTCACGTCCAGTTCTGTATCGAGCTGGAGCGAACCCCAAACACGAGACAAGCCGATTGCGGCCAGTTTTTTTACGGTCGGAACTCTCGCCTTGATCCCCAAAAAAGGCGCCGAAACCGTTGCTGAGCAAAGAGGGAGATCAGGGGTCAAAAAAAGCATCCGAAGAGCAATATGGCCACCCAAGCTATGCCCAAAAAGATGAATTTCCGACTTACCAAATTTTTTGAGCAACTGTTCATTTAAGCGTCGCACCAAAAGCGCACCGTCTTCGGCAAGTTCGTCAAATTTCTCTACATGTCCCCGGATCCCCTCTGAACGACCATGCCCACGATGATCCACGCAATAAACGCCATCCACCTTGGATTGCAAAAAATGAGGCGCATGAAGATAGCGTCCTCCATGCTCTCCCATTCCATGCAAAATCACCAGCAGCCGATGCCTCTGTTCACGATCCAAAAGTTGACGATGGTGATATGCGCCAAAGAGATTCAGCCCGCCCGAAGATGCTGCAAAAGTCTCCCATTCTGAAACCCATCCCGAAGGCAATCCTTGAAAACCCTTCGGCTGCCGAATGCCCAATGAGCCAAGCACTAAGTTAGATTGCTGAGGTGATGTAGCTTTCAATCGCGCGCCTAGCCCGGTCCGGAAGTTTTTCAAACCTGAAGCTGAATCCACAGTGATCCTCCAATACACGGACAACCGTCCCTTCAGCAATAAAAGGCTGAATTTTCTTCGTGTCTTCACTACCCGATGGACTGACGTTCATCTTTAAACGAGTCCCTGGGCCGCCCGGTACTTTATCCGTCAAAACCTGCATACCACCAACGCTGATATCCCTGCAAACAGCCACAATCATTGCGTCATCATGACTGAGAAAAATTCTTGCCACCAGCGGCCGACGAGGTGTCCCTCGCTGATCCTGCGCGGAATGCGCCCGACTCACAGCAATGTGCTTCAGTGCATCCTCAAAGATCCGGATTCGATCAAGACGATCCCAGTTCGCCATTCCATCACGCCAAGCATAGACGTGGGGATCAATCCTGTTGATCTTCAAAAAACGAGTGACCTCTTCAAATGAGAAAGGCCCCAGCTGCGATCCCTCATCGTGCAAGTACCAAATCTTCTCAAGTGGCCCATCAGGGATACTGGGTGGAGGAGGAGGTGTTTTTTTATTTTGCTGGGCTTTCTGGACGGTCTTTTGTTTCAGACTCAGCTCCTCGGCAAGTCGTGCCTGAATTTTTGAATGCATACTCTTACCCGGTCGATCAGGAAAAGTGGCCTGAAAAAAAGGAAGATCGCAGATTCTCGTCCAATCAAGATCTCCTGGTTTCCAAAGGTAATGGCCCCAAGTAATTTCTTTAGAAAGGATTTTTTTATAAACGTCCGAGGACGTTAGAGGTCCCACCCAAGCTTCACCGCCTAATGCTAAATACCACTGGGCGGAACCGTCTTCTCCGAGCAGCAGTTTTGCCGTATTTTCCATAAATATGAGTGTATCTCCGGTATCTACGCTCTGTCTAAACTTTCAACAATCGTCGAGCCTTCAGAGACAAAACCGTTGAGAGATACCCTTGGGATCACTTCAATTAATTATCTTAACTTATTGTTTTTATATGATTTTACATAAAAATACCTGATGAGTCATTTTTGGCACTCCCCTTGCCTTTATCTCACCCTGTGGACGTGGTGCCTACCGTGCACCGCTACAGAGTGGATGTGGATATGAGTGGAATGAAGCAGAAAAAAAGCCTGATCTTTGCCGCGATTTTACTAGGGACCCTTCTTGCGATCGTCGGTTGCGGCAAGCAAGAGTTTGATGTGGTCTCCAGTACGGTGCAACAAAAAGCGCCTGGAACGTACTCCATCCCACCTAAGATCGATCTCCTTTTAGCTGAAGACGACACAGGCTCGATGAAAGAAGCCTTTGCACCGATTGCCGAGCAACTCCCTCGCTTCTTAAGTGATTTGCACAGCAAGGGCTGGGATTATCATTTTGCGATCACTCCCCTCACCCGGGATCGGGGAGCTTCTGAACTCGATGAGATCGTAGCCGCGAGATACGATTCCAACTGGGGTGTTGATTGGATTCCTCCTTACCCAGGCGCCCTCAGAACAGCGATCGGAATGGTGGATCCCGATCACTTTCGTCGCCCTGAACAATACTCACGTTTTCTTAAACGCGAACAAGTCACTAACGATGCCGGCGGGGACGAGCACGGCTTTGATAAAATTTATCGAACCTTAACGACTTATGTGGCTGGCAAGGGTTTTCTCCGCGATGACGCGCTCTTGGTCATTTTAATTGTCGGAAACGGCAACGACACCCCGGGCGTCAACATCTGTCCCCGAGTCGACGGGTACTCTCAAGTTTGTTCTGACGGGAGTGACGATACGAGCTTTGCCCTTTATCGCGACCGAATTCGCGTGCTCAAAACAAATCTTGCCCAAATCAAAGTTTTCGCTGCAGTCGCAGACCGATCCATTTCGAATTGCATGGGCGGGATCTCGCGCGAAGGGACTCGCTACAAGCGTCTCGCGGGCGCGTTTAATGGAATCACCCAAGACGTTTGCGCTCCAGGCTCCATCCAAGGAATCCTGAGCTCGATGTCGTCTTCGCTCCAATCGCAGCGGCTGACCTTTAGAACTCGTTATCTTTTTTTAGATCGAGAGCCTGACCCTGTAACCATTAAAGTCATCCGCTATCCGAGTGGGGACGCGAGCAGTCCTGAAGAGCTTCTCGAGGATCCTACAAAACAAAATGGATGGACCTACGAAGGCAACGTTCAAGACGTCTACGCAATTGATGACCCGATCCTGATGAATCGTGCCTCGGGGTACGCCATTCGACTTTATGGAGATGCCAGGCTCGTGGGAGACGACACTGCTGCAGTGACGTTTAAACCCGCTGGAGCAAGAGATTCGTCGAGATAAAATGATTTAGCAAAACCAATAAGGAGCCAATAAGGAGAACGATAAAATGAAAACTACTAAAAAAATCTTCTTGATCCTAGCCTCTCTCACTTTCCTCGCTCTCTCAGCAGGATGCCAGACCACGACCTACACTCAAGACCAATATGGAAACTACAGGACCGAAGTGAGCAACTCAGACACCAGAAAAACCTATATCGAGCAAGGAAATATCCTGACCGGACCCAGTTTTGTTGATGTTATTGATGAAAATCAGTCACGCAGAAATCAAGAAGCTAAAATCAGAATCTATGGTCCAAACCATGAAATTATTTTTGACAGCAGCCTTGAAGGCTACAGAAACAAAACAGCCATCACTAGCGATGACGCCTATAAACTAGAATTCGGATCCAATGCCCCCATGGCCGTTTATCAGAAAAATCGCCGCACCGGTCACTGGAAGCGCATACGTCTTCATAATCGAAGAGTGATTTCTAGTACGTCGACTATTGAGTACGACACCATCGACGATTCTACTAGCTTGGGAAATGACGATCCTCGTGAACGTTGGAGAAATCGCTCCTTCAATGAAGAGAGAGTCACCGGCGTCCTCGCCCATGTAGAGGTCATCAATCTTCCGGACACAGCTGAGCGTAATGGGATACTCTGCGCGAGTTCGCCGCAGGCAAATAAGATCTGCACCTCAGTCACTCTCAAAGGTAAAGAGGGCTGGAGTCTACCCATACCTGCTGAAGCCATCCCCCTTGCATCTGAAAACTCTTCGCAACTCAACACACAAGCGATTCAAAATATTCAAATTAAACTCAGAATTGACGGAGTAGCCCAAGAACTTACCGGCACGCTGAAAGCCTTGCAAATTTCAGCTCATAGTCGAAAGGATGTCTCGGGCACTCTAGAAACTCAATTTGAACTCTTGCCTGAAACGGCTGCTCTCCTCACATACGACACTGTCATTCAGAGCAGCAAAATGAAGAACTCACCCAGCTCAAAAGCAATTGCAGAGGGATCAGAAAAAGAGCTTTCCTCTGTTGCTCC
>JAHFAC010000374.1 GCA_023250755.1 Bacteriovoracaceae bacterium
CGAGGTACTCCGGCGGAGTGAAGCGATAAAGATTTTTTACCACCTCGTCTAAGTTGGCCGTACTTTCTTTGGGCATTCGCTCCCAAGCCCATCGATAATCCGTGAAGCGTTCACGCCAGAGACGCCCCTGCTCGACTCCTCGCTCAAAAGGACTTCCTGAGATCAGCGGAGCGGGCTGGGCATTCACTCCATTGCTCGCCTCGCGGGCTGGGCTCAACTCAGGATTCCACAGGCGATACTCTTCTTTGAATTGCTCAAGCGATCGAATCGCGTCCTCTTTAGGGTGATTGAGAAAATAAGCTTTCGAAGGCTGGGGGTGGTCCGTTGAACTCAAAATTCTGCTCACCATATTTCGAAGTGGCGATCCAGGACCTACATCAATAAAATGGCGAGTCCCCTCTTGCCAGGAGGTTTGAATCAGTTTTTCAAAATAAACAGGGGCGATCAATGCTTGAGATAAAAGTTCTGGAAGACGCCCTGAATCCCGAACCACCTCCCGCGCCACGAGCGAGGTGCACGGAATCTGAAGGCGCTGAAACTGGACTTGATTCAAGAATTTACGAAACGGGAGAACCGCATCCCTTAAGATCGGGCTATGAAAGGCCTGGGCAATGACCAACTCTTTGACGTCAAATCCACTCGAGAGCGCCCGCTGCATGACCTGATCGACAGCGTCAGCAAAACCAGAAACCACCGTCTGCTCACTGGTATTGACATTGGCCAGATACGCGCCTTCCCCCTCTTTAAGCAAGCTGCGCGTTTGCGCTTCTGAAGCCCGAATGACCCCCATCTTGGTCTTGGGTTGGCCCTGATCCAAAAGCTGTTGAACGCACTGATAGCGCTTGAAAAGAATTTCAAGGCCCGTCTCAAAAGAATAAGCCCCGCTGACTGCCAACGCCGCAAACTCGCCCACGGAGTGTCCGATGAGAAGATCCGGCTGAATTTTCAACTCCTTTATGAGGAACGTCGCACTGGCTACTTGAAAAGTATAGGGCGCGATCTGACTGTAAAAAAGATCCCAGAGCAATGGGGCATTGGCGCTTTCAAAAAGAACTTTTGTCAGAGGTATTTTATTCAAGCCCTGGCAAAAAGCGTCGGCCTGATTTGAAAATTCACGAAAGACGGGGTTTTCGCCCACAATAGACTGATACATCCCGGCGTAAGCGGAGCTTTGTCCCGGAAAAAGAAATGCCGTCTTTTTTAGGCCCTTCAGCCGGGGATCGATTAAGTAAATCCTCTCTTTTCTTAAAAGCTCTGAGACCTGCTGAGCTGAGCCGGATGAGAGAAGGGTTTTTGCTTTCTTGAGTTTGCGGTCACGTTCATCGGAGCCAGAATGGAAAAGACTCAAGCAATCGCCATTGGGCAGGCCCTCGTGGTAAATTTCGTTTTCAACTTTAGGGCGCGGCTTCCATTGTTTTTCGTCATACGCCGACAAAATGAGGTGCCCGTTCACTCCTCCCAGCCCCATGCTATTGACCGCGGCAAAGGGGGTCGACTCTTGATAGGTGGAGGACTGGGTTCTGACTTGGATCGAGTCCGCATGCTGAAGAAGATAGGGATCTGGATGGGTATGATTTACGGTGGGAAAGATTGTCCGTTCTTTTACCGATAGCGCAGCTTTGGCGATGGATGCGAAAGCAGAGGCGACTTTCAAATGCCCAATCGAGCTCTTAACAGAGCCCAAAACCACGGGGCGCCCTTTTTTCCTGGCCGAAGCTCCATAGACCTCATCACAACACTCCATCTCGGCTTGATCACCCACCCCTGTGCCTGATCCGTGGCATTCAATGTATTCTACGGTAGGCAAACCTGGGCCAAACTCCTGAATGGCTCTCTCAAACACAAGTTTTACCGTCGATTTTACGGGTGAAACCATTTGGGGAGAAGTCCCATCGCTTGAGGTCGCCGTGGCATGAACCAACGCAACGATCTCTGAGCCCTCTCGAATCGCATCTGGGAGCCGCCTTAATACAAAAGCCACTGATCCCTCACCGAGCAACATCCCGTCTCGATTTTTATCAAAAGGACGAAGTTCATTGGTACGCGACAGCGCAGTCAAATCACTATAAGTGCAAAAGAGCGGTCCGCTCATCCCCATGTTCGAAGTGCACACCACGGCCGCCTCGATCTCCCGGCTTCGAAGCGCCTTGCAGGCGTGATCAAAGGCCATCACGCCGGTTGCGCAAACGGCGTCAATGGACAAAGAGCCCCCTTTGAGATCAAAAAACTTTGCCACCCTCGAGCCCAGCATCGAATCGATCCCGGAAGTGGAGTTATCTTGGCTGAAAGTATGCAAATCGCCTTTGATTTTTTCAAAAAACTCTGAAATCAATCGTTCGCGGACAGGGGCGCTTAAAAAAGAAAAGTTTTTTCGAATGAAATCAGCCAAGTAATGAAACCGAACGCTGGTGTGCTCGACAAAAAGAAAATCAGAATCCATCATATTGCCGCAGATCATGGCGGTATTTTCAAGAACCTTAGGCTTCTCGAGCAAACCTGATTTCTTCAATGCCTCTTCTACGGTTTGAAAAAGCCTAAACTGATTCGGGTCAAGATGATCCAAGACAACTGGAGGAATTTTCCAACGAAATTTTTCTTTCTGTGTTGGCAGATCCACGAATCCGCCGCGGGTGGTTGCGGTCTTCCACTTTTCTTGAGGATCTGTGGAATGAAAAACTTTCAGATCCCAGCGGTCTTTGGGAGGCTCACTGAGGAAGCTTCGCCCTTCGCTCAAATTTTTTGTAAATCCGTTCGGGTCATGGGCTCCTGGCACCCGCAACGCTAAGGCTACAATCGCAATGGGGACATTGTAGGTCTGTTCAGCGTTTTCAAGGCTGATTTCAGA
>JAHFAC010000375.1 GCA_023250755.1 Bacteriovoracaceae bacterium
AATTTAACCTACCTGCAGGCAGTGTTGTGACCGAATCCCAAGGCTCGCCATTACTCCCACTATTGCAATAAATGCTTTTGTTCCATTTTTCAGAATCGCTCAAGCCATCATATTGATTTGAAATCGACACCGTTTGATTGGCAAATAAATCCCTCCTCTCGCGCCCAAGCTCATAGGCACTCATGTAAGTACCGGAGGAGCGGTTGACATCCCCATAGGGTCGGTCTGAGTTGCAGTCACTGCCATCGCGAAATCCGATGATTTGGATGATTCGATTGGGGCCTGAAGGGACGCTCAGGTCAAATGTAGCACTTTCGCCGTTTGTGACTGTGGGAGAAGTGACGCCATTGTAGGTGCCGCAAGATTCGCCAGCGTACATTCTTTGGAGAACGGCGTCTGTTGAAAAGTGGTCAAAGTTACTTCCAATCCCAGGCCCTACCACATTGACCGCTAAGCAACTAAAACTAGAAACAGAAGCGGGAGGTGAGAATCCATTCGAGGCCGAATCATAGGAGACTTGACCTAAAAAATTTGCTGGAAGCAGATACTGTGATTTTGAACTTCCTTCAAAATGGAATCTCAGTTTCACTGGGTCCCCCGGCTTGAGCGCACAGCTGCTCGCCGCAATGAGCATAGAAATAAGCGCAAATAACGCAAATAAAATGACGAGACGTTTTTTTGCTTTTAGTAATCTTAGATTCATCTCTCAATTTTCATCTCTTAACGAGTTTGTGTCAATGCGTGTACGATTTCTTGGGCGGCTGTGGGTCGGTAAAATTTGCCGACGGCTTTTTCCATTGCCTGAAGCTGTGAGGGATCACCAAGAAATTGTCGGATCAACCGAGCCAGGTCTTCGCCCCGCGCTTGAGATTGATTGAGGATGAGCGCGGCTCCCGAGGCTTGGTAGATCTCTGCATTCTTCAGCTGATGTTGGTTTGTCGCCTGAGGAAATGGGATGAGAATTGAGGCGCGCCCCACCGCAGCAACTTCTGCAAGGGTGGAGGAACCAGCTCGGCAGATGAGGAGAGAAGCCTCGGCATAGGCTTCGCCCATTTCATAGATAAATTTTTCGACTCGGGAGTTCGTTCTTGCTTTTTGATGCCCTTCTTTTACTCGGGCAAAATCTTTTTCCCCCGTCTGATGAATGAACCGGAGCCGGTCTTTGAGATCATCCAAAAGGGGAAGAGCGTCCAAGACGAGTGAGTTGATTCCCAATGCACCTTGACTCCCACCGAAGATTAAGATTGTAAAGGGCTCCCGTTTTGCTGAAGGAAGAGGGCGGAAGTTTTGACGGATTGGATTTCCGGTGACTTGTACTTTGCCCCTAGTAAAACAAGCCTCAAGTCCAGGAAAAGCAGAAAAAACCTGATGTGCAAAATAGCCCAAAATACGGTTCGTAAATCCAGGAAATGCGTTTTGCTCGAGAATGGTGACGCGTGCCCCCCAAAGCCAGCCGATTTGCCGGGCGAGAAGGACCAAGGGGCCTGATGAGTACCCGCCCACTCCCACCACTGCCTGTGGGCGTTCACGGAGCAAGATCCAGAGTGATTTGCAAAAAGCGCATGGGAGTTCAGCCAGCGTTCTGAGTTTGCGCATTAATCGCACGTTGTTCAATGGGCCAATCATGAGTAATTCGAGCGAAAATCCAGCGCGCGGGACAAGCTTTTCTTCAAGTCCTCCACGAGAGCCAATAAAGAGGACACGAGAAGAAGCAGGACCTAGGGTTATCTTCCAGGCCTCCGCGATGGCCACTCCTGCCAGGACATGGCCTCCCGTGCCTCCCCCTGCGATGATGAGGGTTTTCTGCTCGCCCATTTAAAGACCTAAGCTAAAAATCTTTGAACTCGATTTTTTGGATTGGGGTCCCCGCGCGATGCTGAGGAGAACTCCCACGGCAAAGAGATCCACCAGGAGTGCGGAGCCGCCATAGCTGATAAAAGGGAGAGTGAGTCCTTTTGTAGGGAGAAGGCCAAGCACCACCGCCATATTAATCAGTCCCTGAAATCCCAAAGCCATCGTGATCCCACAGGCCAAGAATAACCCAAAGCGATCATCATATTTTTGATAGCACTCCCAGCCGAGCTTGAGTCCACGATAAATAAAATAAAGATAGGCTGCGATGACGCTGGCCAGTCCCAGAAAGCCTAACTCCTCCCCAATCACTGCGAAGATGAAATCATTGTGGGCTTCGGGGAGGTAGAAAAGTTTTTCTTTCCCATTACCAAGACCCACACCCCAAATATGTCCGTTATGAAGTCCGATGAAGGATTGAAGGATTTGAAACCCTTTGCCGCCGGGATCTTTCCAGGGATTTAAAAAAGTCTCTACCCGCATCCGGCGGTAAGGGGTTCCGATGGCAAGCCACAGGCCAGCGATGCCAGTAAGTAGGAGAGCGGTTACGAGATAGCGTCTGGGCACTCCAGCGACAAACATCAGTGAAAAAATAACCAGAGAGATCATCGCTGCAGTGCCAAAATCAGGTTGAGCGAGGAGTAAAATCAGTGCAGGGAGAGGAAAAAGCAAATAAGAAAGGAGTCCAGCAGTAATGGTGTTGAGTCGCTCTTGCTTTCTTGAGAGCTGGCTTGAAATGAAGACGATAATTGCAAATTTAGCAAACTCTCCAGGCTGAAAACCCAAAGGGCCCATCCGCAGCCAGCGTTGGGCGCCCCCT
Organism: Bacteriovoracaceae bacterium; assembly: GCA_023250755.1. Taxonomy (GTDB): domain Bacteria; phylum Bdellovibrionota; class UBA1018; order UBA1018; family UBA1018; genus JAHFAC01. The sequence goes on from JAHFAC010000375.1 coordinate 2,672, forward strand.
ACACGAGTTCCAACACCAGGAATCATCACCAGAGCCAAGAGAAGTGTTGCGATGGCCAAAACAGGATAACTCCAGTTTGCCCATTTGCGGTAGTCAATCCGCGAAGCTCCAGCCAAAACTCCAAAACCCAAAAATGCAAAAGCGACTTGTTTCTTGATAAAAGCAAACCC
>JAHFAC010000376.1 GCA_023250755.1 Bacteriovoracaceae bacterium
CATAAATTTTAATGGTGAGTGCTAGCGCGACGGCGCCTATTGCTGATCCAAGAGTAACTCCCAGGGCAGAGATCCACCAGCGTTTAGGTCTCAATAGGACACTCGAGATCAGAACGGCGTCGATCGGAATGAACACAATAAAAAGATCAATAGCGGCTAAAAAAGAAATCAAAGCAAAATACCACGGGTGCTGTGAATTTCGTTCGAGCCAGCCGAGCAACTGAGATATCCATCGATTCCAATTTTTTGAACTCAAGGCAGACAGCTTACCTTTTAGTTTTCAATTTGAAAATGCGACCTGCATTACGGACTGTGGAACAAGGGTTGCATTTCACTAAGGGCATAATAGAGGGAGATTTACTATGCATAGGATGATTACGACTCTGATGGTGTTTCTAATGATCCCAGCCGGAATGGTTTGGGCGCGCGAGGGGGATGAAACCTCTGGCGTAACAACAAAAAAGGCGGAGGAAGTAAGCGACAAAACGCTAAAAGATGAGATCGTTGGCGTTAAGCCCCAGCTTGGTGCGTTGGTTTTTAAAGATAGCCTTGGAGGTGATACCAGCCGTTTTGCCGGGGGTTTCACCGTAGATATGAACCTCATGAGCTGGATTGATAGGGATATGAGGGATTGGTTCGTTGGGCCCTCGAGTGGGCTTATTTATTCTCATTTGGGTGCCCCTGATTCAAATTTTTTTGGAACCAATTCATCCGCTCAAAGCGGAGGGGGGTCCAACTTTTTCATCGTTCCCATTAATTTGAAGGCTGGCTACACTTTTGGGCGAGATTTCAGAGCTTCGATCCACGGAGGTGGCAACTTGTTGTACAGATCAGTTGCTAACTCGCTCTCTCTTGGAGACAGCTCAGTTGGAACAGGATCGGATACGACCTTGTTTCCGAACGTGGGCGCAGATTTTGAATTCAGCCTCGGAAGGAATGTAGCCTTGATGATCCGTCCTGACCTGACGATTACGCCGGGAGACGAGTTCTTTACCGGAACTCTAGCCCTGTCCATGCTTTTAACCTAATGGGTAAGAAGCAGATGAGGGTCGACGGATCTCTAGTCCGGGTGGTGGAGACTGAAAACTCACCACCCGGATTTTTGTGTCAAAATCCGCCAAGGTTTGAGTGATCCCCTTCTTGACTCCATTCGTGCAATGGAACATAGAAAGGGGATGAATGACGAAAAGGCCTACCGTGCCCGTATTCAAGAAATTTTCGATCAAATCGAGCGCTCATTGAGCGATGTAGATCCCGATCTAATTGAGTGTGAGCAATCTTCTGGCTCTTTGACGTTGAGAATGGCAGACGGCTCACGCTGCATTTTGAGCGCCCAGCCTTCAGTTCGACAGCTTTGGTTGGTGATTGGGATACGAGCCGAGGGACTTCATTTTAATTTTGATCCCACTTCGTCTCAGTGGGGCGATGATAAAGCAAAAGGTATTGAGCTCAAAAATTACTTGAGAGCCTATCTTAAAGAAGCAACGGGTATTGAGCTCAGTTTTTGAGGCCTCATGTCTGAATTGGTTATTTACACAATGAATCATTGTCCCTACTGCGAGCGCGCAAAGGCCCTCCTCAGGCAAAGAGGGATCACTTATAGAGAGATCCATGTCAGTGAGGATGATGATGCCCAATGGGAGATGCTTCATCAGCGCTCTGGGATGCGAACGATGCCCCAGATTTTTTTAGGTGAAAAGCTGCTGGGTGGCTACACTGATTTAGCAGCGCTTGATAGCCAAGATCAGCTTACCTCTTTGCGTGCCCCAGAGTCTGTTTTTGTAATTGGTGCGGGTTCAATTGGGGCCTATTTTGCCGCACGTCTTTCAAAGGTCGCTGCTGTCACTTTGATTTGCAGCGAAGGACGCACTGATTTATGGAAAAACGGCATCACACTTGGAGGAACTGAAAAAGGACATTATCCGATCCAGGCTTTGTCTTGGTCACAGGTTTTGACTTTTCCAAGCAATGCTTACATCTTAATTACGACAAAGGTTTTTCACTTTCCCCAGGTTTTATCCCAGGTGGGAGAGCACCTAGGTTCTCGTAATCACCTCGTCCTTTTTCAAAATGGTTTGCGAATTCGGGAGGAAGCGGAGAAATTTTTATCAGGACAAACTTGGGCAAGGGCCGTGTGTTGGCTTGGGGCTCGTTTGGAGAATCCTGGTTTGGTGCAGGTGGCAGGTACGAGTTCAATTGATCTTGCGGGCGGTGACGCAGGAGCACAGACTCGGCTTGCTGAAATTTTTACTCAAGCTGGATTATCGACGGCATGGAGCGCTGATGTTTCATTGGCTGAGTGGCGAAAAGCGCTTTGGAATGTTTCCTTAAACGGTCTTTGCGCTTTAGCAGGGGTGCCTAATCGAATGGCATTAGAGGATCCACTCTTGAAGCCCATTTTTGATTTGCTTTTGGATGAGGCAATGACAGTAGCTCAGGCTGATGGAGTGAATTTAACGGCGATGGACCGTGAGCGAGTGTATGAGGCTACTCGAGCTATGGGTGCGAATTTAAATTCTACTTTGCAGGATTTGAGAGCTGGCAGGATGACAGAGATGCCCTGGTTGAATGGCTCTTTGATTTGCTTGGCCGAAAAGTATGGAGTTTCGGTACCCGCACACCGAGTGATTCACCCTCTTGTTCGATTTCGTGAGCAGAACTCGGTCTAATAAGCGCTAAGCCACTGATTTGAGTTTCTCCTCCATGAATTCGACAAGGTCCTCTAGTTGCTCCAGTGTCATCAGGCGTGTTTCTGTTACCTGATATTTTGATTGGAGTAGCTCTACAAACCGCGTGTCCGGAAATTTAACGAGAAATGGACGATACAGATTCATGA
>JAHFAC010000032.1 GCA_023250755.1 Bacteriovoracaceae bacterium
CAGTGATAGTTTTAAGCTCGATGACGTTGATCTCGTGCCAAGCTCCAAGGATGTCAATTATTGGCGCTTCAAGGTTCCTTTTAATGTCACCGAGTTCACCAGGAGTAAGACTCTCCAGTGGAGGCACGAAGATTGGAAGGATGGCGGCACGTCTCTGATGATCACGTCGCCCAAGGAGATAAAATTCGATTTCTGGGACACCGAAAACTTCGGTTATCGCCGGATCTGCTGGACCAAGGCTGTTGAAGACTTCGAGGGCAATCCATTTAGCTGCCCTATCTTTTTTAGCGACTGCAAGAATGACTATCGTTTTGAATGGACGGCGACGCTCAAGATCTTTAGCTCTGTTCGGGATGATCGGCAGCTGATCACAGAAAAAAAACTCGGTGGTAGGGATGGTGTGCTCGAATCTCATTCCGACTGTAAGGATTTGTCTATGGGCTTGGATGGGCCGATTCCCGGAAGTCAAGGGCAAGTCTGCTGGGAAGGAAAGTGGCGCTATACTGGCAATGGTTTTAGTGTGGACGGCGCTAATTCTAAGACAATTGTTTCATGCTCGCCGTTCCTTGAGCTACATTGATATGTTGATTTCGATCTAAACCCCTTCGTTTAGATCCACATAGCGATTGATTCCGCAGCGCTAAAGTGTGCCAACGAAGTTCACTACGAGCGATCAAGCGATGAGCTTGGAAGAACAAGCGCACTATTATAGTTCATGGATTTTTGGAGCGGTTCATATCCTCACAACCGATTATCCTTCGCCATTTCATTAAAGCTTCTCCAACTGCAAAGTTTCGATCAAAAGTGGACTACCCGGTTTGATGGACACTGGCCTTATGTGTTCCAACTATATTGTAGGAACACTTTGTTTTCTATTTATTGACTCGAGAAATTGACGCTGATACTCCTCCGCCCATGACTTTGGGTGCTATCAATTCCACGGAAGATGCAAGAAATATGATTGTAAAATTGCTGCACAATCATTTCTCAACTCTTCAGATCAAAAGGCCAGGATATTCCCTAAGGGCTTTTGCGCGCTCACTTGGGGTGAGTCCATCCTCTATTTCAGAAATATTAAACGGCAAACGGAATGTGACTCGCGCGCTTGGTACGCAAGTGATTCAAATTCTTGGGATTGAGCCTACGATTGCCAATCATTTGATTCAAGCCCTGCCATGCCGGACCAAAAAGCGTGGTGGGACCCTGTCCCAGGGCACATGGGGTCCACCCGAGAACTCAGGTGCAAATACCACAAAGGCACTCGCCTACATTCAACTATCGACAGATGAATTTAGGATGATTGCCGATTGGTATTATCTGGCAATCCTCGCATTGGCTGAGACTGCTTCTTTCAAGTCCAATACAAAGTGGATCGCAAAGCGGCTGGGTATTCGTACTAGTGATGCATCTTCTGCGGTGGGAGCACTGGTCCGGCTAGGGTTGCTGCAAAAAGGTGAAAAGGGCCATCTTCTCACAACAGGCAAAAAGTTTACGACCACAAACGATATATCAGATATGTCACTCAGAAAAAATCATGTCCAGGGCTTGGAATTAGCGAGAGAAGCTATTGAGGCTGTACCAGTCAATCTTCGTGAATTCGGCGCCTCCGTTATTGCAGTAAATTCGAAGAATTTGCCAGCAGCAAAAAACCTGATTCGAGAGATGCGGCGCAAAGTCGCTGGTGTTTTGGAAACCGGAGAGAAAACGGAAGTCTATCGGTTATCAGTTCAACTCATCCCACTCACAAAAGGAAAAAAATCATGAAGTATTATCATTGGTTGAAGCTAGCCGTTTTAGCAACAATACTTTGTGCAACCACCTTTGGTTCCGAGCATGAGATCGGGAATGGAGGTGGCGCATGGGTGTGCCGCGAAGGTAACCGTGATATCCGCTGGGCTATGCCAGTGGATTTATTTGAGGCACAAAATGAGTACGGACTGACGATCGCCACATATCCTGGGTCGTACACTGATATCGTGGACCAAGTTCAGCAAAAACTAGCAGTGGCCAACAAAAAACTTTCTGATGTCATGTCAAAATATCTAAAAAAGATAGATTATCTAAAAAACAATCCACCTCAGGTGACCTACACTACGGATGATTTACAAGTGATTGATGACGTGCTTTATCGCATAAAGCCAAACAGCAAACGTTGCGAAGGCGGCGTCATCACTTATGAACAGGTAGTAAATTACAAACAGGATGACAGGATTCTTGTTCAACGTGATCTATTTTTGAACAAGAATCCATCCTCTCCACCAAATGTTTCCGAAATTTACCGTGCCGCTCTCGTTTTTCATGAAGCCCTCTATGCTTATCGCAGAGACGTAGCTAGAGACAGAAACTCAGTGATGACACGACAAATGATAGGCCTAATCTTCTCCGGTATTTCTACCGAAGAACTGCGGAATGAGCTCAAAAAGCTTGCCCCAAACAGTAATGAACCTAGCGACTCCAAACCACCAAGCAGCGATCCTGCTGAAGCAATTGCAGAATTTTCAAAAACATTCATACTAAATCCAGTAGCAAGCCTGATACTGGAGCAATTCAATGTCGCCAATGCTCCCATCTTTTCAATAGCTACTGGGGGAGGAATAAAACTTACCGACGCAGTGACACTAAACAAACGCTATGATTGCAGACAGTTCCCTCTTATAAGTAGAACTAGTGAAATTTTTAAACCAGAAGACATAGGGTATGAATTTGCTCCATTAGACGACACTGAGCTTGAAAACAAAGCCTATGAAAATTCACACTTAGTTAAAAAATATGTACCACATTTCCTGCCACAAAAGCCCGAGAGTAATATTGAACTTGTGGGTTCATCCATTGAGAATACGTACTTTGAGGTTATCAGAGTTAATAAATATGGCGATTTAATTATCATAAGATTTTCGGATCAATTTTCCTGGGTAAGAATATCCTTAAGTTTTATGAATGGTAATTTGGACATACTTACAGCGGTTTTGCAGCCTTACCTTCAAGCCTTTGCCAGCCCATTTTCGTTTGAAATTGGTAAGGATTGGAAAATTGATGGTCGTATTGTTGGTTATACGATTTGCCCTAAAAGCTAGGGCAGTCAGCGATTTTTTCAAAAAATTCTATGCATTTACGGGAAATTAATCGCGGATTTTTTTGAAAATAGGAAAAACAAAGCGCCTTTTTTAGCCAGGCATATTGGCCAAGCAGATGTTGCTTTTATAAGAATTGAAGCCATTGAATGGTTTATGCATAAACTGGAAGTGTATAATAATTGGATTCAGCCCCACCGGGGGGCAGACAAGCTATAGTTTTTGCTAGGCTTCAATCGAAACAAGTGCCGATAGTTCGATAAAAAATCATAAACGTACATTGAGTTTTTATGCTGAAAATCTTACCAAGAAACCATGGGACTGGGTTCAGAAGACTTTTTGATCAGTCTCATTTTTCACATTTTTTAATATCCGTTGCAAATAACTCTGTCCCATCCCCTTGTGGGCCTAGGTCTGACATCACTAGAACCACATCTGAGTTCGTTTTATAAGTAAGCCATTGTTTGACTGCACCAGGGGCAGATCCAAATTTATATGTTTCCTTCAAGGCTTTCTCTGATTTAAATACATCAGAGTAAATCTTCTGTTTTTTTCCATAACGAATTGCTAATGGGCCTTCATCTTCTAGTAAAAAATTACCTACTAAGCCCTTTAATATATTGGGAATCTCAGAGGCTTCTCCTCGATAGCAAGTCGAATTAAAATGATGAATATAACCATCTTGAATATTAAAATCCATTTCCTTTGAAAGAGCCTTATTTGCTGCCCCAATACGTTTGTCAAGGAGATCCCAATAAGGTTTAGGATTTTTGCCCACTCTTATTTTTTCGGGTAAACCGTCTAGCCCAAGAGACTTAAGTGTCTTGTTGAGTTCCTGAACATCCACTTTTTTATAAGTATTATTTTCCTTATCATAATATTCACCCTCAAGTGCATACTCAAGTGTTGTACTTACGGTAGAATGAGCTACTCGAACCACCACTACTAAAAAAAGTACTAGATTTAAAAATTTTTTCATGAATTCTCCAGATCTTTTTAGAAAAGAGAACGCCTCTTCTCACGCTTTACTTGGTTGCCACAAAATAATGCTTGGCGTCAACCGTAAACTTTTAGTTGGCTTTGCAAAATTGGGCTCTCCATCAAAACGAGGGGCATGAACGGTTTTGTTAGAATTTTGTTGCAACACAGAATTTTAACGAAAGGAACCGCCCATGCCCGAAAGGCAATTTATCACCGGAGTACCCGGGGTCCTAGTTCAGGATATAGTTCGAGGAAATTCATTAGAAATTCGAGGGATAGCTGAGATTCAGTCAGACACTGCGTGCCCCGATTGTGGTAGCCAGAGATTCAGAGTTAAGTCCACCCAAGAGAGGACGTTTAAACACGGGCTATGGGGTCAACGGCTGGTCCTTTTGAAAATCAAGATCCCGAAACTCTTTTGCAAACAGTGCGGACGTTACTTCGTGTATCGGGTCCCTGGGATTTTACCCAAGAAACGCTCGACTGAGCAATTTCGACAAGAAGTCTTTCACCTGCATCAGGGAGGGCTGACGCAGAACCGGCTATCTCAATCCCACGCCATCAGTGGCTCTACGGTGGAGCGCTGGTATCATGACTTTGTTGCTTACCGTGTAAAAGAGCTCGAAGGCCGTCAATGCCCTCTCGTCATGGGAATTGATGAACATTTTTTTAGCCGCAAAGACGGGTATGCGACGACGCTTGTGGATCTCAAAAACCACAAAGTCTTTGATGTGGTCTTGGGACGCTCAGAAGAGAGTTTAAAAGCTTATTTAAAGCGTTTAAAGGGGAGAGATCGAGTGCAGGTTGTCGTGATGGATATGTCTGAGACCTATCGGAATATTATTCGTAAATATTTTCCCAATGCCATGATCGTGGCCGATCGATTTCACGGGGTGAGGCTTCTTAATCACCACTTTTTGAAGGTCTGGGGAACCCTGGATCCAGACGGTAGAAAAAACCGTGGACTTCTCAGTCTCCTGCGGCGACACGAATGCAATCTCAAGCCCGAACAGGTGCCAAAACTTCAAAACTATTTTGATCACGTCGCAGGCTTAGAGCCACTTTACCGATTTAAGCAGGACCTCATGCAGCTTCTATTGAAAAAGAAACAAAAGCGCGTCGAGGCCAAGAATTTAATTCCGCAGCTCCTGTGGCATCTCAATGAGCTCCTGGAGAGTCCCTGGGAGCCTCTCAAAACTTTGGGTCAGACCCTTAAGTCGTGGCTTGAGCCAATCGTACGCATGGGGCGGTTTTCAAAGAACAACGGCATTACAGAAGGGTTTCACACAAAGATGGAAATGATCTCAAGACGAGCCTATGGATTTAAGAATTTTAAGAACTACAGATTAAGGGTGATTGCGCTTTGTGGGTGGGATGGAGTATTTGCAATCAGAAATTGATTCTATGCAAAATTGTCATGCCCCTCGATATGGGGAAGAGCCCTCCTCTTATCATATTTGGGTTCATGGGTTCAGCCGATTGATATAAGTGTCCGGCCTGTTCATCTATTGTCCAGCTTGGTCGGGGTGAGGTGATTCGAACACCCGACCTCTTCGTCCCGAACGAAGCGCGCTAACCAGGCTGCGCTACACCCCGACAGATATCTTTTGGTAATAGGTCAGTGCGAGGCTGAAGTCAATTCTATCGAAACTGAATTCTATTTAAAAGAGCGCATAAAAAGTCGTAGGAGAAAAAAGGACCCAGCTCCGAAAAAAATAACAGCAACCAAGGGATAACCAAAGGCCTGAGGTCCGGCAGTATGTTGGAGGGCGATGCTGCTAGCGATAAAGAGTCCAGCGATCAGAACGCTAGTGCTCATCCGGCGAGCATTGGTATCAAGCTGGGCGCGAAGATTCTCTAGATCGGGGGACCTAAACTCAAGGGCAAAGTCGTTACTGGCAAATTTCTTAAACATCCACCGAATTTGGCGCGGTAGCACCTGTAAAAGAGCGGCAACATCCTTTGCGACCCAGAGAAAATCCTTAGTCAATCGTTGTATGGAGTACTGGTTTTTAATGAGGTCCTTGACCAGGTCTTTGCCTGAGCCGAGAAGATCAAAGCTTGGATCCAGGATCCGGCCCATCCCCTCCATGGTGAGAATTGCTTTGAAAACAAGCATCCAGTCGCCAGGAATTTTGATATTGTAGCGCGTGGCAATTTTGGTGGCCTCGATGAGAATTTTTCCAGCGTTGAGTTTATCCAGCGAGAGTCCCATATAGGGGGCAAGGGTGTTGCGGACCTCGCGCTGAAAGCCGTCAAAATCGATCGAGGGTCCGGCGGATCCAAGCTCCGCATATTGGTAGCAGAGATTTTCGTAGTCTTCGTTTAAAAGCGCCATGACCATGTTCACTAACTGATCCCTGGATTTTTCAGAAAGGCGCCCGACGATTCCAAAATCTATGATTCCCAAGCGATTTCCGGGCAAGACAAAAAGATTTCCGCCGTGGAGGTCGCCGTGAAAAATTCCGTCAATCATGACCGCCTTGAAGAAGGCGCGGGTTCCAAGCGCGACAATTTGTTTGCGGTCGATTCCTGCGGCGTCAATCGCCTTAACGTCATTGACACGAATCCCCTCGATTTTTTCAAGTGTAAGGATTTTTTCGGTGCTGAGATGGATGTAGACTTTTGGAATGACGATTTCAGGAAGGCTTGCCAGGTTTGAGGCCATTTTTGTCATGTTATTGGCTTCGACCTGAAAATCGAGCTCATATGAGAGAGTTCTAAAGAATTCATCCACAATGATTCGTGGGCTAAAAATCCGGCTTTCTGGGATGTATTTTTCTAAGAGTCCTGCCAAAAAAGCTAAAAGAGAAATATCAGTTTCGATGATTTTTTCGATTTCAGGTCGCTGAACTTTGACGACTACTTTCTCGCCCGTGTGGAGGCGAGCCTCATGAACTTGACCGATGCTGGCAGCGGCCAAGGGAGTTGGATCAAAAAAAGCGTAAGAATCCTCAAGTTTTCGTTTGAGCTCTCTCTCTACCGTCTCTTTAACCACGGAAAAAACTAAGGGTTGAACGTTGTCTTGGAGTTTGGTGAATTCCTCAATAAAGGGCTCGGGGACAATGTCGGGTCGAGTTGAAAGCAGTTGGCCGAGTTTGACGAATGTGGGTCCAAGCTCTTCAAATGCGCGCCTCACTCTTTCGGGCGTGTTAAATTCGGCTTGCGATTCGGCAAAGGAGGCGAGCTTGCTTGGGAGATATTTACCTAGGCTCATCCGATTGACGATGTCAGCAAATCCGTACCTTGAAAAAACTCCTAGGATTTGACGGAGGCGCTGGACGTTTTTTACCGCTTGGCCGATTTGCCTGCCAGCTTGGAGCCATTTCATAGATTCAGAATCTCAAGGATTACAAAGGAGCGCAATCGGGCTATTTTTGCCGGCGAGGCGAAGTTTGCCCAGTGGAGCTTGGGGTGGCCAACCCAAAATCAATTTGCCTGCGGTCAAGATCGGCGCGGAGCGTGATGACTCGCACGGCGCTTCCAATCTGAAAAGTTCGTCTCTTGCGACGACCTGAAAAAACCATCCGTTCTTCGTTAAATTCGTAAAAATCGTCAGTCATCGAGTCTTTAGTGACCATCCCTTCGACATAGGGATCGGTGATTTGTACAAAGATTCCCCCCTCAGTCATTCCTACGACTTTTGCGTCAAATTCATCTCCCAAGTGTGGAAGCATCGCGCGAACTTGCTTGAGTCGGATGGACTCGCGTTCTGCGTCAGATGCGAGTCGTTCCCGGTAACTACAGTGCTCTGCGATTTCAGTGAGTTCTTTTTCTTGCAACTGAGGTGAACTCTTTTTACTGCGCTCGGATTGAAGGACCTGCCTCAAAATTCTATGGACCACTAAGTCGGGATACCGGCGGATTGGGCTAGTAAAATGAGTGTAGGCTTTTGAGGCGAGACCGAAATGTCCCGCATGAGTCGCGCTGTAGACGGCTTGCTTCATCGAGCGGAGCAGTGCCATATTGAGTAAACCCTGCGCAGGATGATTTTCTAAACGTCGAATTAAATCAGAAAGAGTCTGTGTGAGGTTCTCTTCTGAAAGAGAGACGTGGACTCCCACGGTGGCTGCCAGTTTTTGAAACTTGAGTAGGGATTGTTCAGCGGGCTCCTCATGAATCCGGAAAATAAAAGGCCAACTCTTTTTGAGCACCCACTCAGTGACGGCTTCGTTGGCTGAAATCATGAATTCTTCAATCAATCGATGGGTATCGAGGCGTTCACGACGTCGAATGGACGCGGGCTCGCCATTTTGATCTACAAGCACATGAACCTCTGGCAAGTCAAAGTCCATGGACCCGCGCTTGAGCCGCTGTTGCTTGATGAGCTGAAAAAGCTCAAAATGAGGCGCAAATTCCCAGTTTTTATGAGACGAGTTTGCTTGCCACTCGGTTTGAATTTCTGTGTACGTGGCTCGTCTGTGGCTACGAATCACGGCTTCCATCACTTCGGTATGCGTGGGGTGGCCCTGCGAGGAAAAATCGATTCGAGCGACCAGTGCGAGTCTGGGCTCGTTGGGCCGTAAGCTGCAAAGATGCTCAGATAAGGCCGACGGCAACATGTGAAAAGCTCGCTCCGGAAAATAAACGCTGGTTCCTCGTGCCTGGGCCTCTTGATCGAGTGCGCTCCCGGGCGTGACATAATGACTGACATCGGCGATGGCGACCCAGAGGCGATGCCCTGAAGCTATTCTCTCTACATAGACGGCATCGTCAAAATCACGCGCGTCTTCGCCATCAATGGTGATGAACGGAGTCTTGCGCAAATCTTTTCTGCCTTGAAAAAAAGAGTGAGGAGACTCTTCTCCTCGAAATCGCTGAAGATAAAGCTTGGCCTCGTGTTCGGCTTCAGGGGCGTGAGCTTCGATTAATCCATATTCAGAGGAGATGAGTGAAATGTCTGCGGATGCGGGAAGGGTGGGGCCGTAAATTTCAGTCACCTCTGCTGTAACAGGAAAGGGTCCTTTGTCATGAAAATGAAGTTTTGCTTTGACCCAGTCTCCCGCCTTGGCTTTGGACGCTCCATGGGGGGCGTAGACTTCTTCGCGATTTTGTTTGCGTTCATAAACCACAAAGCCCCCGCCGCGCCCGGCTCGCGTGGGCATGGGCGTGAAACGACCGATCAACTCGCGAAAGCGGTGGGAGAGGACTCTGAGCCCGAGTACTTCTCTTTTTGAATTGAGTGTCACTTCTACACGATCGCCGTGAAAAAGCCGTGCCGCATCTCGGGGTGGGATGAAGAGGTCTTCCACTTCTTTGTCTCCGAAAATCAAAAAAGCAAACCCTTTATGATGTTTGTCGACAGTTGCTTTAACTTTTTTGAAAGAAGGTCCCGCTGTCTGTGGTCTGGAAAAAGATTTTTTTCCAAACGGCTTTGAGAACGGATTTTTTCGGTGACGCTGTTTCGGTCGGTTATGTCGGGGGCTCATTAGGCCCCCGACTTTAGCCGAAACTTAGGGACAAGGATAGGTGATTCCGTTGATGTCTTCGCAATGGAGGACATACAACTCTTGGCTGCTAATACTTGCACAGCCTGCTCCCGCGTCGTGAAGAGGGGCATTGATGCCAATCTTGAGAACGCCCGAGTTGTGAATTTGAACGGATCCAGAGGACCCCATCCAAAAGATTTCAGTTCCATCTGTTCCCATCAGACCTGCGGGTTGATTCAAGTAATAGGCGGGTGCACCCTCTTTAATCCCATTCAAACTCACATCGCGGCAATCTAAATGCCAAGTCGAAAAATAAATAAATCCGCCGAGAAAAGAGTCTGTGGACCCTTCGCGAACTCCCCAAGACCCGGTCAGGGTGTATTCGAGCCGATCTCCAGGCTTAACGGTGATCCCTGTGTTCCATGCTAATTCATTATTAGAATGATCTGGAGTCAAGAGTGGAAAATAGGAGGAAGGGAAAATGAATCCGAATTTTTCCCACTCGCAAAGAGGTCTGCCACTCGAGCCGCTCAAAGGCTGTCCGCCAGAGGATCGGCAAGCCCAATCAAACGAGGCGCCTTGATAGCATTGGCCACCAAAGAAATATCCATTTGGACACGGATTAGGTACCGGCACGGGTATTGGAATTTGAGGGATCGGAACTGCTGCGACAGGGGGGGATCCTGGATTGTTATTTTTTCCGCAGCTCGTAGAAAGCGCTGAAGTCGCACCCAATGCAATCAGTATAATAACAACTTTGCTTACTTGGTCTTTCACATTTTTAGCCATATTTCTGCTCCTTGCTCTATCTGAGAGCTTTCTTCGACGGCCGAAGATGTTCATAACGTGTGCCAAATCATGTGATGAAACTACAACAGTCGAATGGATGTGATTATAAAGGGTTGGCAGTGCGGATGAGGGGCTGGTGTCAAAAAGCCCTGCCTAAGGATTAATCATTTGATCACCCGATCACACAAGGAGGCGCGGATGAGTTCTCGAAATTGTTGAGCCATGCGTTGCCATGTAAAATAAGAGAGAACTCGCTCGCGTGCGAGGCGGCCTCGCCGTGTGACTTCATCTGGGTTTTCTAAAACTTCGAGCAGGGTTCGTGCTATTTGATCGCTTTGCGTGGGGGGAACTAACCATCCTGTTTTTCCGTTTTCAACCGCATCGGGCACCCCGCCGCTGTGACCGGCAATCGAGGGTTTTTCGCAAGCGGCGGCTTCAAGAAAAACAATGCCAAAACCCTCGACGTCGGGGGGATCAATATGTTCGCGTGAAAGCATGACGTAGGCGTCGCAAAGATTGTAATAATCGGAAATTCGATTAAACGGAATTCGGCCACTCATCCTTACATGGGAACGCAGGCCGTTTTCTTGGATCATTGCTTCAAGGCGCGCCTGGTCCCTCCCCTCTCCACAGACGAGATAAATCACCTCTGGATGTTTTTGGACAACGCTTTTCAGGGCCAGAATCGTTTGATCGATTCCCTTATAAGGATCGAGCCGGGTGACGGTTAAGAAGACTTTTTTCCCATGAAGTCCGTATTTTTCAACCAAATCAGGGGCACGCCCGCCGGGTTGAAAAGTTGCAGGATCCACAGCAGGATTGACCACGTGAATTTGATCTAAGGGGGTTTGGCATTTTTGTGCGATCAGATTTTGAGTGTATCGGCTGTTAACAAAGATGGCAGAAGCATTTTTGAAAACCGCGTATTTCAAGGGAC
>JAHFAC010000033.1:0-3194 GCA_023250755.1 Bacteriovoracaceae bacterium
CCCGGGTAAATCGCCGACCATTGAATGAGAAATTGAGGCGACCTCCGAGGGTGTAGTCATTTCCTTTTACTGGATCCACCGAGAGAGTGCGATAAGAGAATGTCGGACCCAAGGTCCAAGAGGACATGACTCCGAGATCGAACTCGATATTGATGGTTTTATCTAATCCATACAAGAGGGGATTCGCACGGAGGTTGAAGGTATTTTCTTTAGCCAGCATGGGTTTTGGTTTGAGTTTAGGATTTATAGATCGTCGTATAGTTTCTTTTTTTGGAAGAGTTTCTGGTTGAGGAGAGGCGTTTTCTGTACTCCGGGGTTTCGGAAGCTGTGGTGCAGAAGGTTCTACAAAAGTGGAATCTTTTTTTTCAGGTATAATTTTTGGTGGGATTTTTGATGGGGCTGCTGGGAGAGGGGAGTTCTGATCGGATCTAGTATTTATCGAAAAAAAGATCGCTGTTAGGCAAAGCCAAGAAAAATAAAAACGCTTTCTGTATTTTTTAGGGTCCACCATTCACTAAAAGCGCCAGCCGACGCTAAGATCTAATAAAGGAGTTAGCCCATCCCCGTACGCTGCCTTCATGAGCGATTCGGTGCTTGCAGCAAGGGATCCCAAGATAGAGCTTGCCGCACTACTCGCTGCTGTGGCGGCTGTAGGGAGCGAAACAGTGCGGTAGCGAAGGCTGAGGCCTGCTGTAAAGTTCAAGCCTTCCCAGTCCTTATTGTTGGATAACCAGTATTGGTATCCGACAGTAGCGACTACGTCAAACCACGTAACGTTGGTATAAGCCGCCGCCGCTGTTGCTGTGTCGATACCAAATTTTCCGTACGAAATTTTTGGAGAGACGATGATGCCGGTGGTATAGCGATTATGATTTAAATAATAGTTTCCTTGGGCACCGATTTCGAGGGTTCTGCCTCCAAGATACGAAGAGTAGCCAAGTGATGGTCCGATGGTTGTGGCCTCGTTAAACATACCAATATCAAGATCTGCGTTAAATAGCCTAAAGTCACCAAGGAGACGCCCAAGATCGGTCCGAATATTGTAATTTGATTTTTCTGTAGAACTTGCTGCAGCATGCGTAGGTGTTGCAGCGTGTGTAGGCGTTGCGCTTGCCTTACGAGAGGCAGGCTCTCTTTTGGTCGCTCTTGCCCTCGGTTCTCTGGGGTCTTGTCCGTCCAGAGCCGATGCGATGGTTGCAGTGCCGCAAATTAAGCCGCAAGTTAAGCCGCAAGTTAAAATGGTAAGTAACTTGAGTGACAATGAAACGAACTGAGTTTTGGATTTCATAGGGCCATTCCTTTCCTTGGATTAGGCCGTTAAAAATGATTCTTATCTAAAGATTTTAGCTTGAAGACTGGGTTGGGTCAAATGTCAAAAAAATGTCGTTCTGCTGGGCGTTGTTTCTGGAATTTAAGTCCAAAGTAATCAATGTAATGTTATAGATACTGCGTGCAGACTCAAGCTGAGCATCTCAAAGCGATCAGTCAGTTTAGTGCAAGAAATTATTCTCCACTGCCTGTGGTGATTACTGAGGCGTCTGGCAGCTGGGTCACTGATATCCAGGGCAAACGGTACCTGGATCTCCTGAGTGCCTATTCAGCAGTGAGCCACGGGCATGCACATCCAGAGTTGGTTCGGGTTTTAGTCGAGCAAGCGGGTCGCGTGGCTCTGACGTCAAGAGCTTTCAACCACGATCAATTTGCGCCTTTTTGTCAGGAGATGGCGGCATTTTCTGGTTTTGAAATGGTTCTGCCGATGAACACGGGGGCCGAAGCGGTTGAGACCGCTCTCAAAACAGCTCGGCGTTGGGGCTATCGCAAAAAAGGGGTTCAAGCCGATCAAGCGGAGATCATTGCTTGTTCCGGTAATTTTCACGGTCGAACGATTTCCATCGTTTCGTTCTCAACAGAAGAGGCCTACCGCGCCGACTTTGGTCCCTTTACTCCTGGTTTTCGTATCATTCCTTTTGGCGATGTAGCTGCGCTCAAGCAAGCGATTACTCCAAACACGGTTGCCTTTTTGGTAGAGCCCATTCAGGGAGGAGGTGGAATTGTGATTCCTCCTGTCGGGTATCTTTCAGAAGTCAGATCAATTTGTGATCAGCACCAGGTGCTTTTGATGCTGGATGAGATCCAGACCGGGCTTTGCCGAACTGGCAAGCGCTTTGCTTTTGAGCACGAGCCGATGCGGCCCGACGTCCTCATTCTCGGAAAAGCTTTAGGCGGAGGGTTGATTCCGGTGTCAGCTGTACTAGCGTCCAAAGAAGTGTTGGGTGTTTTTGAACCTGGGAGTCATGGCAGCACTTTTGGAGGCAATCCCCTGGGCTGCGCTGTGGCTCGTGCCGCCATTCGAGTTTTGGTTCAAGAAAAGCTAGCAGAAAAATCGGCTGAACTGGGGGCTTACCTGCTCGCTGAGTTGAGTAAAATCAAGAGCAAGATCATTCAGGAGATCCGTGGAAGAGGTCTCTTGATCGGAATCGAACTCAAGAAAGAAGCGGGTGGAGCCAGGAAGTACTGCGAAGAATTGATGGAGCTGGGAGTTCTCTGCAAGGAGACTCATGAGAATGTGATCCGCATAGCACCCCCTTTAAATATCACACGGCAGGATTTAGGTTTTGCTTTTGAAAAATTGAGAAAGGTGTTGATTTAGAGCGCGCTAGGCGCTCTGAGGCATGAGAAAGGAATTTTATGGCCCTTGTTTTCTCCTCTCTAGAAGAGCTCCCTCAAGATTTTAGGCTCGAGGGACTGAGGCCAATGTCCCTGCCTAACCAAGTATTGATGTGCCCACCAGACTATTTTGATGTGATCGATGTCAAAAATCCTTTTATGGAAGGCCAGATCGGAAATGTAAAACGCTCCTTGGCTCGTGAGCAGTGGGAGACGCTTCGATCGACTTTCGAAAACATGGGTCTCAAAGTGCATTTGATCGAGCCTGTGAAAGATCGCGAAGACATGGTTTTTTGCGCAAACCAAACATTTGTGGGATTAGACCCCAGGGGGCAGAGGCTCTGTGTTCTTGCTCAAATGCGTTATCCCTCGCGGCAACTCGAGGTGCCTGCTTTTGGCGAGTGGTTTTCTAAACAGGGGTATCGAGTTGAGTCACTCAAAAATCACTCTTACCGCTTTGAAGGCGGCGGGGACGTGATTTGGCATCCGGGACGAGGGTTGATTTGGGGGGGGTGCGGACAAAGAAC
>JAHFAC010000033.1:3204-11194 GCA_023250755.1 Bacteriovoracaceae bacterium
AGCAGAGGTTTATCCAGAAATTTCTGATTACTTTGACGTTCCCGTATTGAAGCTGGAGCTTAAGACGGATCGTTTTTATCATCTAGATACTTGTTTTTGTCCGTTGAACGAAAAGGCCGCACTGGTTTTTCCACCGTCTTTCACGGAGAAAAGTTTTAACCTGATTTCAAAATTTTTTCCTGATCTAATCATCGTCAATCAGCACGAAGCGATGGATTTGATGGCATGCAATGCCGCTGCGTTCTTCAATCAATCTGTTGTGCTTCATCGCGGCTCGGTCGAAGTTAATCGTGAGCTCAAAAAACACGGTTTTGAGGTTTTAGAGGTTGATACCAGTGAGTACATGAAGTCAGGTGGCAGTGTCTTTTGCATGAAGATGGCGATTTTTTAAGGTCATCTGGAAAAGAAAAGGTCATGATTCAAATTCGTCCTGCTCAAGAGCGCGGTCATTTTAATTTGGGTTGGCTGGATACTTGGCATAGCTTTTCATTTGGTGACTATTTTGCGCCTGAGCATATGGGCTTTCGGAGCCTTCGCGTGATTAATGAAGATCGAGTTCAGCCCGGACGTGGCTTTGAACCTCATTCACATAAAAACATGGAGATTATTTCTTATGTTTTAGAAGGAGCCATAAAACATGAGGATAGCACGGGGACGCGTTCGATCATTCATGCCGGCGAGGTTCAAAAAATGACTGCCGGAAGTGGAGTGAAGCATAGCGAATATAATGCTTCAACCGATGAGCTGGCCCATTTTCTGCAAATTTGGATTACTCCTGATCGGGATGGATTGATGCCTGAATATGAACAAAAGAGTTTTTCAGGTTTTAAGAAAACAAATGGCCTGAGCTTAATTGCCTCGCAGGACGGAAGGGACGGTTCGTTAACGATTCATCAAAATGCCGATTTGTATGCAGTGCAATTCGACTCCTCTCATACAATGCATTTTCCTGTTTCCAAAGATCGGCATGCGTGGGTTCAAGTGGCGCGAGGCGAAGTGGCATTTGATTTTCTTCGAGAGAAGAGGTCTTTTGGCGCTGGAGACGGAGCGGCGATCAGCGAGGAGTCAGGATTTACTCTGAGTGGGCAAAAGGGCTCTGAAATCCTTATTTTTGATTTAGCTTGAGAATCAGAAAATAAATTTGGAGAAACGATGCAAAATGAAAATCCGAAAAATATGTCAAAAAATATATCAGAAAATATAAAAATTCTTGCGCTCGCCGGAAGTCTCAGGTCTGACTCATATAACAAGAAGTTAATCAAAATCGCAGTCAAAGGAGCTGAGGCAGCAGGCGCTCAAGTCTCATTGATTGATTTAAGGGATTTTGCGATGCCTATTTATGACGGGGACCTTGAGGATCAAGAAGGCCTGCCCGCCTCTGCTATTGCATTGAAAAAGTTAATGATGGCGTATCAGGGGCTCCTGATTGCTTCGCCTGAATACAATAGTTCAATCTCCGGAGCTCTCAAGAACATGATTGACTGGATTTCTAGACCGATGGATGGGCAAGAAGGACTGGAGCCCTTCGAAAATAAGGTTGCCACTTTAATGAGTGCTTCGACAGGGGGACTGGGCGGTCTTCGCGGGCTGGTGCATGTGAGATCCATTCTAGGAAATATTGGAGTGACGGTTCTTCCTGATCAAATTGCAATTCCAAAAGCACACGACGCGTTTTCACATGAAGGAACACTCATCAATGTCAAACTTCACGCTAAAGTAGAAAATTTGGGCGTTGGACTTGTGCGGTTTTTGGTGATTTTGGCAAAAGGGAGAGCAGCCAGCGAAAATCTAAGCTGAGTTGAACCCGGCCCTAGTGCCTTTTCTTTCATTTTTTCTCTCTCATTTCCTCACGGTGTTCTCTTCGCTTCTCGAGTCTCGCTTTGCATTCTCCAGAGAGTTCGGTCTTGTGCTCTTTTAGGCACTTGCCCAGCCCCTTGCCCCATTCTTTTCCTGCGCAAAACTTTTCTCGATCTGCTTTGCAGGGATGATGGTGCTTTTCTTGATTTTTTTCTTCGGCCCTTGAGGAATGGGCTGGGGCCAAGGAAAATGTGGCAACTAAGACATATCCTGCGCATTTTGCGATCCACTTGGAATGATTCATTTCTGTAGTCTCCTCCTTGTTTTGTACAGGTGTGAGCAGAGAGAGGGCAAGAATTTTCTATTCTTGCCCGGTATTTTCGTGTGTAATGTAAGAAAAAAGAGGTCTCACGTCATGCGTATTTGCACCCAGTCATTGTCGCTTGCGGTGATTTTGGTTTGCACGTCATTCTTGCTTGCACAAGGGGCCGACCTTGACCTGAATTCACAACTCAGTGTGAGTCGCTGTGGCAAAGAGATTTTATCGGTGCTTCAGAGTTGGGGCGTGGAGCAACATTGGACTAAGCAGGTCAATGCATGGGATGAGAGCCGGTCTTTTATCTCGCCTACGAATCAGCTTGGGGTTTGGGTTGAACTCAAATGGAGTGACGATGAACCCACGGAGCTGGATCGCATCAGCGCCGAATCGGTCGAAAAACTGACGTGGAATGCCCAGTGTGCGAGTCATTCAGAAAAAAAATATCAAAAGAAAGCTCAAAAAAGCGGCAGTGGTTTTACAGACGAAGATTTACTCCTGACTTTAAGGAAGTATCCTGCCGGAGGCGCTTTTTATCTTTGGTCCCCCCATATGCCATGTTCAGTTAAAGGCCTAAAAGAGGCTGAAAACGCAGCTAAGACATTGGGTGTGAAAGTAGTGGCCCTGATGGATCCTACGTCAAATCGAAAATTTGCCAATGCCACTGCCAAGCGAGAGGGTTTTTCTCCTGATGCCTTAAAAGAAGTGGATTCACTTGAGCTGATCTTTCGTGGATTGACGGTGCATGCTCCGTCGTTTCTGCTTTTCTCAGGGGGGGAGATTCGGGGCGAGGTCCTTCGGGGCTATCGCATTGCCACGGATTACGAACGTTTTTTGATGGCTCATCTCAAGGGTGAGGCAAAGTGAAAATTTAAACTGATCCGCTTATGTTGAGCAAGACAGGGCAGCCAAGAGGTTTTCGCAAACTTGTTTTGCGTCCCCGAAGATGAGGGAGCAGTTGTCGTAATAAAAAAGAGCATTGTCGACTCCTGCGTATCCAGGTTTCATGGAGCGTTTAACGACATAAACTTGTTTTGCCTTAAAAGCGTCCAGAATGGGCATTCCGTAGAGCGGACTTGATTTATTGGTTTTTGCATCAGGGTTCACCACATCATTGGCGCCAATGACGAGTGCGACGTCAGTGGTGGAGAATTCGTGATTGATTTCTTCCATCTCTTGGACGGCATCATAGGGGATCTCTGATTCAGCAAGCAAGACGTTCATATGGCCCGGCATGCGTCCGGCTACGGGGTGGATAGCAAATTTCATTTCAATTCCACGTTCTTTGAGATGAAAGTAGAGATCTTTCAATGCGTGCTGGGCTTGGGCGACCGCCATTCCATAGCCTGGGACGATAATGACTTTGGATGAGTTCTCCATTGCAAAAGCGGCGTCCTCTGCTGAGACCGACTTGATTCCTTTTTTCACCGACTGTGAAAGTGTAGATCCCTCTCCAGCTTCTCCGCCAAAGCCTCCTAAGATGACGCTAAAAAAGGAGCGATTCATAGCTGTGCACATGATGTAGGAGAGAATGGCTCCGCTGCTGCCGACCAACGCTCCTGTCGTGATCAGAAGATTGTTTTCGAGCGTGAATCCTGTGGCTGCTGCTGCCCAGCCCGAGTAGGAGTTCAGCATCGAAACCACTACCGGCATGTCCGCTCCGCCAATCGGCAAAATGAGTAAAAAGCCAAGTAAAAAGGCGATCGCGGTCGTGACCCCGAGGGCAACCCAATCGTGATTCATAACAAAACTTACAGAAAAGGCGACCATCACGACTGCAAGAATGAGATTAAGAAAATGCTGCCCCTTAAAAATTAGGGGATTTGAGGTGATCAGCTCTTGCAGTTTGCCGAAGGCAATCAGTGAGCCCGTAAAGGTGATCGCTCCGATCATACTGCCTGCCGCTAGTTCGATTAGGGTTACGGTATTGAGGTGGCCATTCATCTGATGAAGAAAAAAAGTTCCAAATGCGACGAGAACCGCTGAAAGTCCGACAAAGCTGTGAAGGCAGGCGACCAGCTGAGGCATTGAGGTCATTTTGATTCTGAGGGCGATGGTGACTCCGATAAGCGCACCGATGGCTAATCCACCCAAGATCCAACCATAGGATTGAACTTGTGGATTTAAGAGAGTGGTGACCACCGCAATGGCCATTCCCAGCATCGCAAAGAGATTTCCTCGAAGTGCAGTTCTTGGAGAGCTCAGTCCCTTTAATCCAAAGATAAAGAGAACGGTTGCAGCGAGATAAATAGCGGCAGAAAGATCCTGACTCAGTTCCATGGGTGCCTCGATTGTTATTTTTTCTTGTTTTCTTTTTTCTTGAACATTGCCAGCATGCGGTTGGTTACAACAAATCCGCCAAAGATATTAATCGACGCAAGAAGCACGGCGAAAAATCCAATCCAGCAGGCAGCCCCTCCGGCATTGCCAGCGCCGCCTGCAACCAAAATGGCTCCCACTACAACGATGGCGCTGATTGCATTAGTGACGGCCATCAAAGGGGTGTGAAGTGCAGGTGTCACTCCCCAGATGACGTGGTAACCCACAAAACAGGAGAGCACAAAAACATAAACTCCAAGCATCGTTGCAGACATTCAACTTTCTCCTCTCGTCATCTTCTTTTTACTTTTTCCTGACGCATCCCTGATAAGTGGTCAGTGAAGCGGCGATGATCTCATCTTCGAGATTCATCTCTAAAGTCGTTTTTCCGTCTTTTGTTTTCACCATCAGAGACACCAATGCCAAAAGATTTTTTGAATAAAAGCTGCTTGCGTCCGAGGCCACTAGGGCTGCTAGGTTTTTGGTTCCGATAATCGTGACTCCGTGTTTGATCACCACCTGATCGGGCACCGTGAGAGCGCAATTGCCGCCACTCGGAGCTGCCATGTCGACGATCACTGAGCCCATGCGCATGCCCTTGACGACGTCTTCAGATACCAGGATCGGGGCGCGACGTCCTGGGACATTTGCTGTAGTAATAATGATGTCGCATTTCATCAGTTTTTCGGCCAGTGCTTGTTGAAGCTTTGCTTTTCCAGCTTCTGAAAGTTCCTTAGCGTAGCCTCCACTCCCAGCTCCAGCCTCACCGAGTTCAACCTCGAAAAATTTACCACCAAGGGATTGGACTTGTTCTTTGGTGTCTGGGCGAACGTCATAGGCTTCGATCTGGGATCCCAGGCGTTTTGCAGTCGCAATGGCCTGGAGTCCTGCTACACCTACTCCCAAGACAAAGACGCGAGCCGCTTTGGCCGATCCAGCCGAGGTCATCATCATGGGAAAGAACCGTCGATAGTACTGTGCGGCTTCGAGGACCGCGCGATAACCTGCAATATTAGCTTGGGATGAAAGAGCATCCATGGACTGAGCTCGCGAAATTCGGGGGATCAACTCCATGGCGATACTATCGACTCCAGTCTGTGCCAGTTTCTCGACGAGCCCGTCGTTGAGATAGGGTTCAAGGAGTGCGATCAGCAAGGACCCTTTTTTGATCAATGCAGTCTCCGTGGTTTCGGGGCGATTTGCTTTCAGGACGATGTCGGCGCCCAGTGCGGCGTCTGTGCTGACCAGTTCAGCTCCCGCGTGGGCAAAGTCCTCGTCACTAAAACCCGCTTCTAAGCCCGCTGATTTTTCAACTAGGACTGAGAGGCCCATTTTAATGTATTTTTTAATAATGTCGGGAGTGGCTGCAACACGTGTCTCCCGTTCTCGCCGTTCGCGGGGTACTCCAATTTTCATTTTGGCACCTCTTGTCGTAACCTCTGATTCTCAATTTATGAAGTTATCTTTAACCTACCAAATGAATCAGTGATAATGGAAGTGGATTTTTGGATTAATCGGTTACCCTTTACCTTTTTATTTCTTGAAAAGCGAAATTCAAGCGCCTAGCCCCCGATACTAAGCCTACTTTTTTCATTTTTTAAGAAATTCAAAGGGCTCTTTCGTTCTGAGGCGCTGATCTCCAAGGCAAAGCGCTGCCGCTTCTATCCCTTTGGGCGGTTTGTGACTTAGAATTGAGTGAACTGCGCGTGGAGTGATTTTGCAAATCTGGGATAGCAATGGGGGTTGCCTCCATCCTTGTTGACAGGCGAGGTGGATGAAGAGAGCTCGCAGGGGTCCCCGCCTCTGAATTTCAGAGGTCGAAATTTGTAGGGCCGCGGCAGAAGCAGCCAAGATTTCTCCGATCGATTCCTCTGGCCAAAGCTTTGAAACTGCGGGCTGGGGTGGTCGAGTTCCTGTAACACTGACCGAAGGGTCGGCTGACACGTAGGTGTGAAATCGGACTCCGAATCCTCTTTCAGTTTCGCCCAAGACCCTGGCGAGTCGCGATACTTTCATTTGTTGATTGACCGTGGCACCCATGATTTGTCGGTAGGTGGACCAATACCACTCGAGCGGGTCAGAACACAGATTTTTACGACAGGGATTAAGAGCAACATATCGAATTTGTCTACGGAGATGATGTCTGTCCGGAATCAATGAAGGGGGAGGAATGGACTGCCAAAGACCTAAAATCCGGACGTGCTTACTGATAACACCCATGAGTCCGTTGAGTTTACGGAGATTTTGCTTGGCTGACTCCATTGCCAAGATAAGATGAAGGTGATTTGGCATGAGTACTGCTGCAAGTGCATCTGGGAAGAGATTGTTTAGCGTGATCCAGGTTCGTCGTGCGGATTCAAAGTTTCTGAAAGGCTCATGCGGAGTGCTTGCACGTAAGACCCAGTGATTCCACATAGGGACCTGGGTTGTGCAACTTTTCTGCCAGGATTTAATTTCTTGTTTTATTTCCTAATAAGCGAAATTCGAGCCCTTAGCCCCCCATACTAAGCCCACTTTTTTCACTTTTTAGGAAGTTCAAAGGATGCGCTTGAGGGCTGCGCAAGTTGCTTGAGTAGGAGGTGATAATTTTATATGTTATACAAAAAACAGAGGTTCGCCGATCTGAGGACTTATGAAAACTAAATCTCCCACCCTGTGCTTTCATCTGAGTCATCTCTTTTCGTATCTCTCGGCCCTCTCCGGTGTTGCCGCTGTTTATTTTGCGATCGACAAAAATTTACCGGGAGTTGGATTGGGAATGGCGTTCTCCTCCTTGGCTGATCTGCTGAATAGCCATTTTGCTCGGTTGATCGAAAAATGGTCCGGACGCCCCAAAGATCAGAAAGGGGATCAGCTCGCGAGCCAGTTCAATATTTTGATGGGTGGAGTCGTATTTGGCTTAGTTCCGATAGTCTGTATTTTAGCACTGACTGCACAGAGCGAAGAGACGAATCGATCATGGACTAGCGTCTCCCTGGTTTTACAGGGGACGCAGTGGTTTTCGGCTGGGTTTTATCTGCTTTGCACCTTGACTCGTCTAGCCTCCTCTGCTGTGTTTTTATCAGAAGAGGGCGGCTCTCTCATTGGAACATCAACGACCTTTGTGGGTTTAGTTTGGGCCAGCGCTTTTTTATTTCAGCCAGTGCTCGTATTTGCCTGGCTGATCTTTTTTGCACTTGGTTTTTTGATGGTTTCACCCATCAGGATTAAAAAACCGAGGGGTTGGATCATGGCAGGATATATCCTTTGGGGGTTAGCAGCGATGGGATTGCATCTATTTGCTTTGAATTAATTCAAAGCATTCACCTCTCTAGAATAACAGAAGGCTGGATGACCTCAAATCTGAATTGATCCGAAGCAGTGTCAGTAGTGCTTTGCCTCAAGTAAAAAAGGGCCCCGTTTGGGAGAAAAAGAGGAAAGTAGGCATTGCCACGAAGCAATTGCCCTTTTTCTGTGACTCTTTGCCGTGTCATGGATTCGATTCCGGTGAGTTTCCCATTTTTCCAATTCAGCTTTGCTAAGACCACTTCTTTTGAGGTGACTCCTTGATTTAAGAAA
>JAHFAC010000003.1 GCA_023250755.1 Bacteriovoracaceae bacterium
CTGTAATAGATTTTCGAAAAGCCTCATTGAGCGTAACTACACGATGACGGATGATATCTTGAAAGCGAATGAGGACAGGCATCCCAACCCCTTGGCTTCTGATCTCCTCGATCACACTCATCAGGTCAATCCCAGGACCTTCTCCCCTTTTCGGGTGAACGGTCAAATTGCTGCTCGGATTGATACTGAAATACTGATCGCCCCAGTTCTCTATATTATAGAGCTTGAGCGAGTCTGAAACACCCCATGTTCGCATTGAGAATTCTCCTTGTTTTTAACAGAGAGTTCTTTAACACCTCTAAAGAAAAAGCGCCAAAAGAATTTATTCTTCGCGTAGGTCAAAGGCTTGCAGTGCGCTGTCGCATTTTCCGGTAAAATCATGTTTGTCAGCCCTTACGAGCGGGGCTTGGAGCATCATTCTCCGGAGTCCAGGCACATTGGCCTTCACCATTGTATCTAGATCTGCCTGTGATGGATTATGTGTATGACCTAATTCGAAGAGGATGGACCAAATCCCGTGTTTCCAAAAAGCATAGTCTTCATAGGTTCCGTCCGCTGGGTAAATAACATCTGTAGAATTTCCAGTCGAATAATGACTCTCCACTGTAGCCGCTTGGACTAGAGTTTTAAATAAATCGTCATAGAGCGTCGACAAATCATGTGTGGAGATCCCCCAGGGATAAACCACGGCGGGATAATAAGTGTGCAGAGTGGCTGAAGCCACAATGTTTTTCTCATTGACGAATTTCGCAAGAGCGGCCGTAGATTTTAGGTTGAAAGGCCCATCCGTGCCACACGGCCCAGGATAATCCCGATTTGGATCGAAGGTTTGAGTTCCAATATATTCCCGGCGTTCTCTTTTGTTAAACCCTGAAATGTTCAATACCGGAATCACATAGAGGGTTTGGCCTTGGATCGGGCTTTCAGCGATAGAGGTTGCAAACGCGGCCGCAACTTCTGTGGAGCCGAATTCGTTTCCGTGATGAGTGGAAACGACTAGGTTATTGACTGAACCATTTCCAATCTTAACTCCTTCGATCATATCTCCGGAGTTTGAGAGCCCTAACTGAAAGATTTCTACTGTTTTAGGATATTGTGAGGCAAGTTGATGAATGAATTTCCGTGCGTCAGAGTAAGTCCCCAGCACTTTTGTATTTTGGCTACTTGCATGACTGACCGTGAAACAAAATAGAGCAACGAATACGGATACTATTATATTTTTCATTTAGATTTCCCCCCGTTTGCAGTTCAGTGTAACGCTAGTTTTGTAGAAGTACAGGGAAAATACG
Organism: Bacteriovoracaceae bacterium; assembly: GCA_023250755.1. Classification (GTDB taxonomy): domain Bacteria; phylum Bdellovibrionota; class UBA1018; order UBA1018; family UBA1018; genus JAHFAC01. The sequence goes on from JAHFAC010000003.1 coordinate 1,290, forward strand.
GTGTGGTTGCAAAAATCTCTAACGTATCTTGTCCAATCCGCGCTAAACAACTTGACCAAATCGCTGTATTATCGTATCTTGATATTATGTCGCCAACTGACTATAAAGATCAAAGGCTCAGTCGGAATGAAGCGAGAAAGCAGATTTCCAAGATCATGAGTCAGTATCCTGAGAACGTACGATTTTCTAGGCATGCGATCAAAGAGCTTGAAAACGATGAACTCACGCCGACGGATGCTTTAAATGTTCTCAAAAGTCCTGATGCGAAGATCAATCAGGATGGTGAATGGGAGAACGGAAATTATCGCTACAGGCTCGAGACTTCACATCTCTTGATTGTGGTCGGATTTTGGAACGACGGCACCGGACTCAGTGTCGTAACAGCCTGGGATAAAAGAAAAGGAGGCAAAAAATGATAACCTGTTCAATGTGCGACAACAAAAAGCCACTCAAGAAGATGAAGATTACGCACAAATACAAAGAAAGTGGCTTGGATAACGTAACCCTGATTGGGGTGGAATATCATCGCTGCGACAAATGCGGGGAAGAGTATTTCGGATACGGGAATCTGGAAAAACTCAATGAAGCTATTGCTTATATCCTTATCCGAAAGAAAGATTTCTTAGCCGGCGGGGAAGTTAGGTTTTTGCGAAAGCACTTGGGCTATTCAGGAACAATGTTTGCCAAGATCATTGGCTATGACGACTCCACACTTACAAGACTTGAAAGAGGCGCACAGCCCATTACAAAGGCATTTGATCGCCTCGTGCGATTCACTGTGGCATCAAAGCTCCCTGATCGCAATTACGATCTCCATGATCAAATTCTAAAAGATGGCGGTATGAAGCTTGATCGTATTGAGCTGACCTCAACTGCCCACGGTAATTGGAAGCTTAAGGCAGCATAGTTTATGTATGTGGTCAGTGAGGGACTTGGCACAACTTTCATCGGTGAAAGTAACCCGCAGTTGCAAAAATACTGCGCTAAAAATACTGCGTAGAACGATAAGCCGGGTTCTGTCTTCACCCTCATTACAAGAGTAGAGGCGATCATTCCTCTGGGGTCTGTGTTGCCACAAGACCTCGTGCGGCCTGACCCAGAAGACTCAGTCGAGCAGACTGTCGCTCCCAATAGAAGCGAGCTTCCTTATTCGGCCTTGCACCAGGTAGGGTTTGCCGTGCCATGGGCGTCACCGTCCACGCGGTGAGCTCTTACCTCACCGTTTCATCCTTACCTCCTTGGTCTCCGGATTGGAGGAGAAGGCGGTTTATTTTCTGTTGCACTTTCCGTCGCTCGACCCTCACGAGTCAAGCGCCTGGCCGTTAACCAGTACCATCGCTCTGTGGAGCCCGGACTTTCCTCCAGTAGGAAGCATTTCCTACCAGCGATCGCCTGTCCTACGCAGTACGTACGCTTATATCAGATTCTGCGGGGTTTTGTGCGGGAATAAAAAGGATCCGATGACAGCTCGGGCAATCATGGATTGCAGAGGCTTTTTGAACTTCATTGTAGAGTTGGGGGGGGAGAATCATATTACAA
>JAHFAC010000377.1 GCA_023250755.1 Bacteriovoracaceae bacterium
CGCTCGATCTCACGGAGCAGCTTTAAAACCTGGGTGGTGATTCTTCTCTCTTCGGCGACCAGAGATTGGGCTTGAGCAAGGACCTCGGTGTTGGAGAGGGTACTGAGAGTTTCAGTTTTAATGAAATTCATGGAGGCATTTTCCTTTCTTGAGAACAGTTTGTAGCATGGGTTTTTAGCCCTCATTGGAAGCGCTAAAACCGATGAAATCAAAACAAAAAATCCGTTTGGCGAATCTCTCGAAAACAGGGACTAGGATGTGCGCAAATCGAGAGCAGAAGCGTATGAAGTGGGCTTCATGAAGGGCCTGAAAATTACATCGGAATTTTCTGAAACCTCGGTCAAGAAAATAAAACATGACTAAAAAAATTTATTGTTGCTGGTTTCAAAAAAATCAAGGAAGGGCCAATTTTACCCAAGCCCCTCAATTACCGAAAAGGTGAAACTCAGGCCCTTAGCCCCCCACACTAAGCGGTTGAATTTCATCTTTTCGGTAATTTCTCACTAGAACCCCTTGTTTTCAGTTCCTCCCCATGATGAAGTCCGGCCCATGTCTCACACCCCATCTCACTCTATAATATCGCGAGCCATCCACGTTCTCCCTCCCGGAGTTGCTGAGCGAATCGCAGCCGGTGAGGTGATCGAACGCCCATCGAGCGTGGTCAAAGAGTTGGTTGAAAACTCACTGGATGCCGGAGCCACTGAGGTCGCCGTGATTCTCGAGGACGGCGGCAAGAGCCTCATCGAAGTCTTGGACAATGGCAGTGGGATGCCCCCTGACGATCTCGGACTCTGTGTTGAAAGGCATGCCACCAGCAAATTGAGTTCATTGGATGACTTAGAGCGAATTCTCACTTTAGGGTTTCGGGGAGAAGCTTTGGCCAGCATCGCGGCGGTATCCGATCTTGAGATTATTTCGCGAAGCAAAAATGCCCCGAACTCGAGTACCGCCTTTCAGTGGACAAACGCCTCTCAACAAGTGGAACCCCTCACCTTTGGTCACTTCTTGGGTACGGACCATGGCACGCGCATTCGATCCTGTGGTCTTTTTTCTAGCATTCCGGCACGACTCAAATTTTTAAAATCCCAAGCAGCGGAGCTGATGCAAGTGCGGGAGTGGCTCGAGCGCTTGGCACTTGCCTATCCTGAGGTCGGCTTTCGGCTGGTCAATGGAGATCGGACTGTCCTCAACTTGCGCCCTCAAACCGAAATCGAGCGCGTTCGCACCCTCTTGGCAGAGGGCGAAAATTTTCCGATCCTCACCACGGTGTCGGAAAACATGACAGAAGATGCGCCAAAAAATACATCAGAAGTGAAAGTTCGCGCGCACTGGGTGCAGGGACTGAGCGTCCCACAAACTCGAAAACTCATTCAAATCGTCAATCGCCGAGCGGTCCGAGATCGGTTGATTCAGCAAGCCCTTCTTTCATCATTCAAGCAAGCCTTGCTGCCGGGCCAGTTTCCCGCCCTGGCACTTTTCTTAGAGGTTCATCCTAGCGAAGTGGATGTGAACGTCCATCCCACGAAGACCGAAATTCGCTTTCTAGAAAGTCGCAAGATTTTTCAGGCGATTCATCAACAGATTGAAGGTCTGCTCAAACGAAATGGCGCACCTGCATTTGTGCCAGCGCGGTTTCAAAATTTTCCACCGTTTGGACCTTCGCTTCAGTCGTCTGGCACCCAAGCGTGGAAGGCAGCAGAGCCGCCCCTGCAAAAAAACTGGAATTTTTTGTCACCGGACTTCTTGTCAGCGCCCGTACTGAATTCAAATACTCAGGAAAATCAGACTCAGCAGGCCTTTTCACCACAAGACCCTACGTCCGCTCCTCTTTTTCAGTCCCCTGTTCACCCCTCCCTTTCTCGCCACCCCTTTCAGGCCGAACGGTTCGTCGGGATTTTGTTCAGCACTTATCTTCTTTTTCAACTCGATGGAGAGCTCGCTCTCATTGATCAACATGCCGCGCATGAGCGAGTGCGATATGAAAAACTAAAAAAAAGCACTCTCTCGAATTCCACAGCTCCCTCGCCCCAAGCCTTGCTGATTCCCGAAGCGGTTCGGTTTGATTCTGAAGCTCGCACTGCAGTTGAAGTCCGCCTCCCGTGGCTGGGTCGCCTTGGTTTTGAGGCAGAAGTTTTTGGCGAAGACACAGCTCTTTTTAGGGCCATTCCGGCGGAATGGGGAACCCGAAATTTACGAACTCGCTTAAAAAACATCATTGAAAAATTAATCACGTACGAAGTCAATGATTCAGGAAGCCTCCCACTGGACGAAACTCTTTTCGAGGCCCTGGCCAGCGAAGCCTGCCACTCAGCGGTTCGCGCTGGAGATCGTCTCGAAAAAGCTGAAGCCCTTGCGCTAGTAGAAGATCTCTTTCGCTGTGAACATCCGTGGAACTGCCCTCATGGTCGTCCGACAATTGCCCGGGTTCCGGAGTCTCGAATGGAAGAATGGTTTCAACGAAGGGTTTAATGCCGCCCATGCCCTCTCCCATCGCAATCCTCACTGGACCCACCGCAACCGGTAAAACAGCTTTAGCGCTTGAACTCGCACTCCGTCACGCCTCAATCGAAATCATCAACGCCGACAGCCTTCTGGTTTATCGCGGAATGGACATCGGAACTGCAAAACCGAGTCCAGAGGAACAAGCGAAAATCCACCACCACCTCATTGACGTGCACCATCCCAATGAGCCATTCACCGCAGCCGATTTTTTCAAGCAGGTACAATCGATCCTTGAGGACATTGCGGTAAGAAAAAAAAGAGCCCTCATCGTCGGCGGAAGCGGATTTTACCTTAAAGCCCTTCTTTATGGTCTTTGGGAAGG
>JAHFAC010000034.1:0-2871 GCA_023250755.1 Bacteriovoracaceae bacterium
TAAAGCCTTTACGTAATCGGGCTCATGGACTGAAACTGCGTTCACGTATCCACCTCCAGCAATGAACGGCGTGCCTCTTCTCGTTCATAAGCAAAGCGGACATTATAGGCAAATAAAAGCCCTAAAACCCGACCCTCTTCTCCCAGTACCGGGACACAAGGCCCTTCTTCGAAAACCCCAGCGGTTGCCGAAAGTTTGTCATGGATCTCAAGAGCGGGGGTCTTAAAGCCAGAGCGATAAAGCAGGTCTTTGGCCTCAAGCAACCGAGAGAGGGGTGAATGAGAAGCCAATGGATCCTCCAAGTTACGGCTCTCCTGAACCATATCGACGGTTAAAAGGCCCAGATACCTTCCTTGTGGGTTGACGACAGGTAAAAATGGATAACGGGACTTGATCAGCTTCGACTGCAATTCAGAAACAGGTTCTTTTTCTCCGACCGTTTCAAAGTCTGTCACCATCGCTTCACGAACTGGAATAGATTCCAAAATAGAAAGTGACCGCCCCCCCACAAGATGGACCCCCCTCAATTGGAGATCGGACTCAACCCAATGCGCTGTCTTTAAAACACTGCGAATTTTTTGAGCTAATGCGCCCGCAATCAGGCAAGGCACAAGAACATTAAGATTATGCGTCAACTCATAAGCAAGCAAAGCTCCGGCGATGGGCGTTCCTACTCCCGCAGCTAAAAAAGAAGCTCCTCCGGTAAAAATCGCAAGCGTAGAAAATCCCAAAGTTCCGCAGGGAATCAGCTGATCCACCCCATAACCCAGCATTCCACCCAGAGCAAAAAGCGGCCAAAAGATCCCTACCGTCCCAAAAGCCGCTAGGACCAAAACTAAGCCTAATCCTTGTATGAGAAAAAGAAACAGAGTCTCGATCAATGAGTTGCGCGCCAAAAATACCTGTTCTAATGTCACACGGGGCGAGAGACTTCCTTGTTTACAAAGAAAAACCAATAGAAAGAGGAGAATCCCGCCCACCAGAGTTCGCGCCCAAATTTGACTCTGAAATAAATCTTTTAAACTTCTAAAACCGTAGCGGTTAAACTGAATCACGCCAGCAGCCAAAACTCCTGCTAAAAGCGCAATTATCAATAAGCAAATCCACTCATGAAAAGTCGTGAGACGAAATCCCTGAAGTGACATTCCAATACTAAATTTCTCCAATGCCAATTGCCGAGTAATCCAACGCATTCCGACGAACGCAGAAAGTGAGCTGAGCACTGAAGAAATGGTTTCTCCTCCCATTCCGAGTTCGATCGGAACAAGGATTCCCGCAAATGGAGCGCCAAAAGCGGCTGAAATACCCGCTGCCAAGGCCGCTCCAGCATCCGTTCGTCTTCTCTGCTCAAACCAGCGTGAGGAACGCTCGCGGCTTCGAATCGCAAAAGCATGCCCAAATTCGCTAGCAGCACCCTCCGCACCAAGAGGCGCGCCAACGGCGGCCAAGAGAAAAGAAATCACTCCCCTCAAAGTCCATCGCCCAGGCGAGTCAGACATCCCAGATCCATGAATATGGAGAAACAGGTCAGAAAGTCCACAATATCCCCTGATCACTGGCTTTCGATCAAAAATAAATCTTTGTAAAATCACGACCAGGATAGTGACTTCTAAAATCAGTATTGCAGCAAGACGCGAAATCCAGGGACAATAGACCTGTAATGCATGAGGACCTTCTGCCGCAACCGCCGCAATCAAACCAATCAAAACCGGATGAAGAACTTGCCTGATCCCCTTATTCAACCGTCACACTCTTTGCTAGATTTCTCGGTTTGTCCACATCAGTACCCTTCAAAACTGCAAGTTCATAACTCAGTAGCTGAACAACTGGAGCCAAAACAAACGGGAGTAGATTCTCATCCATTCCCGGAGGCAGCGGAATCCAATGGTGACAAAGCCCACGGAGTGCATCGTCATTCGCATCCCCAACGCCTAGGATTTGAGCCCCTCGAGCCTTCACCTCTTCCAAATTCGAAATGGTTTTTTCTCGCCAAGTATCTTGAGGCGCCAAAACCACTACAGCCATATCTTGATCAATCATCGCGATCGGACCGTGCTTCAGTTCGCCCGCAGCATAGCCCTCGGCATGGATATACCCGATTTCTTTGAGCTTAAGCGCGCCCTCGAGCGCCATCGGATAAGAAAAGCCCCTGCCGATAAAGAAAAAACCTCGCATTTTCAACAATGAACGCGCGGCTTGCCTCACTGCTGAAATCATGGTCCCCTCTTCACGGAGAAAATCCTTTAAAAGGTGGGGCAACTCTACAATTCCCTGAAAAAGCCCTCGAATCTCTTGGGCAACTGGGCTGGACGAAGGATTGCGCTTGAGACCGAGATATCCCGCCCAGAGCAAAAACACGAGCACTTGAGTAAAAAAACTCTTGGTTGCAGCCACTCCAACTTCGGGCCCGGCTGAAGTGTAGAATGTGGCATCCGCTTCGCGAGAAAGAGTACTTCCACGAACATTTGTGATTGCGAGAGTGGGTACTTTGCTTCGGCGTAAATCCCGAATCACCGCAAGCGTGTCGGCCGTTTCTCCCGACTGTGAAACACCGATCCCCACCATCCCAGGTTCTAATACCGGGTTCCGATACCTAAACTCGCTGGCCAATTCAGCGTTCACCGGAATTTTTGCCCAACGCTCGAGCCAGTACTTGCCCAAAAGCGCCGCGTACGATGAAGTCCCGCACGCCAGTACCGTAAACCGCTCAGCCCGATCGAGCAAATCGACGCCCGGCTGCTTCGCGAGCGGAAAAGGCTCCGCCCGTGCACGATCCAAAATGCCGTTGAGCGTGTCGACAAGCGCGCTCGGCTGCTCATGGATCTCTTTGAGCATAAAATGTGAGTAACCCTGTTTATCCATCTTATCAGG
>JAHFAC010000034.1:2881-8729 GCA_023250755.1 Bacteriovoracaceae bacterium
GCATAGGCTTTCCGGTTTCGAGGTTGAAAAACTCCATGCCTCTCGCCGTCCCCACCGCAATGTCTCCATCTTCCATAAAATACACTTCATTGGTGTATTCTAATATCGGCTGTGCATCGCTAGCTAAAATCGCTCCGCCCTTGGGGTCCACGGCGGACACTAGCGGGGAGCCATTGCGAACCCCCACAACAACCCCAGGCTCGCGCTCTGACATCACAACGACGCTACAGGAGCCTGAAAGCCTGAGAAAACTTCTCCGAACCGCTTCGACTAAACCTAGGCCTTTTTGCATTTCCTCAAAAACCAAATACCCATAAAGCTCGCTATCCGTCTCAGACTGGGGCCGATGTCCACGCGCAATGATTTCGCTCTTAATCTCTTGGTAGTTCTCGATGATGCCGTTATGGACCAAGACCACATGCCCTGTTTGATGAGGATGGGCATTCTGCGTCGTGGGCTTTCCGTGTGTTGCCCATCGAGTGTGGCCAATCCCGCAAATCGAATCTTTAAATTTAGAGCCATTTTCGCTCAAGAGTTTTTCGACGTTTTCAAGCTTTCCCTGGGACTTTAAGATTTCGAGCTTCCCACCATGAAAAAAAGCGACTCCTGCAGAGTCATAACCTCGATACTCCAAGCGTTTAAGCCCCTTAAGCAAGAGCTCCACCACTGGACGCTTTCCCACATAACCTACAATGCCACACATGGTAAACCCCCGGTCCCTTTCTATTCGTTACGAAGTTTTTTAGCGTAACCTAGTTTGTTCACTTGCCTAGCACGAGCGATAGCAAGCGCGTCGGGTTCAACATTTTCAGTAATGGTGGAACCAGAAGCCACATAAGCACCTTGACCGATCCTCACCGGAGCCACCGTTTGACAGTCGCTCCCTAAAAAAACTCGATCTTCGATCACTGTCTTGTGTTTCCTCTGCCCCTCGATCACCCGACCATCAAAATTACAAGTCACAAAACCACAGCCAATGTTCACGTGTGAGCCCACCTCAGCGTCTCCCAAATAAGAAAGGTGGGCAACACTCGTGTGAGCCCCAATCCGAGTTTTTTTCAATTCGACAAAATTGCCAATCTTAGCAGACGATCCCACCACAGACTCCGGGCGAAGGTGGGCATAAGGGCCAACTTGCGCATGAGAGCCAATTATCGAATTTTCTGCCACCGTACCCGCTTTGATATTCGCCCCCTCCTCAACCACAGTATCCTTTAAGACCACACTAGGCCCCAGGGTCGTCCCTCGTGCAATCCGCGTCGTCCCAGAAAGGATGGCCCCTGGGAACACGCGAACCTCCTCAGAAAGCTCAACGCTCACGTCCACCCACGTAGTTTCCGGATCCAAAAAAATCACTCCACGCGCTGCCCAGCCTCGAAGCGTGCGCTCATTAAACAACCGATGAGCTAATGCCAGTTCCCAAGGATCATTTACACCGCGAAGATCCTCTGAATTTTCCCATCTGAGCACTTCGACCCCTTTTTTTGCCCGAACAGCATGAGCTAAAATATCAGTCAAATAATACTCATTTTGAGAATTTTTATTTGAAAGACGCTGAAGAGAGGACCAAAGGAAAGCACTCTGGAAAAAATAAACCGAGGCAGCAACTTCTTGGATTGCCTTTTCGCGTTGATTGGCATCTTTTTCTTCGACAATCCTGAGCACAGCGCCTCTCACACCACGCCTTACCACTCGACCATAGCCAAGAGGATTTTTGAGCTCACAAGTGAGCAATCTCAATGCACTCGAACGATTCAGCGTCCACGACACCTGACTGATCAAACCTTGAGAGATCAAGGGTAAATCCCCAGGAAGCACTAGGACTGGCGTTTTTCTGGCAACCAATGCCTGCCCCCAAGGCGACTCCATCGCTGTTCGAGCAGCATGCCCCGTGCCCAGCTGTTTTTCTTGAAAAATAAATTCAAGATGCAGGCTTGAGAAACGCTCTGATTGACGAATCGCCGCTTCAACCTGCTCGCGCCCATGGCCTAGGACAAGGGCCACCTTGGCCTGCGGTAGAGTCTCCTTCACTCGATCCAGAACATGAAAAAGAAGGGGCTGTCCTCCCACTTCATGAAGTACTTTGGGCAGGGACGAGCGCATTCGCTTACCCTGTCCTGCCGCCAAAATCATTACGCCAATTGCACCACTCGCTGTCTTTAAATCCATTAGGGTCAATTTCCTCCCCATAGGGGTACCGGAAAGTCTGTTTTTGAGTCAATGGCCTTCACGAGAGAAATTACTTTAGTTGATGAAATCTTATAAATCCTTATAAAAATGTTGTGTTCTTTTAAATGAGCGTTACAATCATGGGAACATTTCTACACCACGACGGTTAGAAGGGAGAGTTCATGGACGCGAAAACATTAGCAAGGTACAAGAAACAACTACTTGAGGAAAAGCAACGGCTCCTGAATAATTCGAAAAATGCACTAAAAAATGAACTCGCGCTTTCACCGGATGATCTTCCGGATGAAACCGATCTAGCCGCCAGTGAAATCAATCAAAACCTTATTTTCAAACTGCGGGATCGCGAAAGACAACTTTTGGCAAAAATCGACGAGGCCTTGTCTCGAATGGATGAGGGAAATTTCGGAATCTGCCAAGACTGCGAAGAACCCATTGAACCGAAACGTCTTGAGGCACGACCCGTTTCAACGCTGTGTCTATCTTGTAAAGAGCGTCAAGAACACCGCGAAAAAATTTACGCATAAGCTACATTGATGCAGAGCGTATAATTCTGACTGTTTTATTTTCGCTCTATTTACTCAGCCCTAGCGTCAGCACCCCAACTAGTAGGCAAAATATCCCTAAAGCGAAGTCTGCCTTCGGCCGAATCATCTCATAAGCAGTGAGTTTTATCGGGACTTAAAAAAAGTCAACACCGGAGGCGAGTGCATGGTGACTAACTACGATGGCGAAAATATAGAGATTCCAAAGACACTTCCCCTTTTGCCGGTAAGAGACATTGTGGTTTTTCCTTACATGATTATCCCGCTCTTTGTTGGACGAGATTCCTCAATTCGAAGCGTTGAAGAAGCCCTCGCCAGAACCGATCGGTTGATTCTCCTTTCTTCACAAAAAGACATTAGCGACGAACACCCCACTTCTGACGGAATCTACAAAACCGGCACCGTTTCAATGATCATGCGAATGAGAAAGCTGCCGGATGGGAGAATCAAGATCCTCACGCAAGGACTTTGCAAAGCAACCATTCAAGAATTTTCGCAACTCCAGCCTCACTTTGAAGTTAAAATCGACCGTCTCGAGGAGAACATCGCTTTCGCTCAATCTGAATCTGAGGCATTGATGCGTAACGTCCGCGAGCAACTTGAGCGCGTGATCGCATTAGGCAAAGTGCTCTCACCTGATATCCTAATGGTCTTGGATGACATCACCGACCCAGGCAGGCTTGCGGATCTCGTGGCCTCCAACCTCGGGCTAAAAGTCTCTGAGGCGCAGGGAATTCTCGAGACTCAAGACCCCATGGTTCGCTTGAAAAGTATTTCTGAAATTTTAGCCCGAGAAGTCGAAGTGCTTTCGATTCAGGCGAAAATCAGGTCACAAGCCAAAGATGAAATGACCAAATCCCAGAAGGAATATTTTCTTCGGGAACAAATTCGCGCAATCAAGAACGAGTTGGGTGACGGAGACACGAAAGGCGAGGAAATTTCTGAACTCAAAGAAAAAATCGCCGTATGCAAAATGCCCCCTGAAGTGGAACAAGAAGCGCTCAAGCAATTGGGACGCCTGGAACGCATGCATCCCGACGCCTCTGAGGCCTCCATGCTCAGGACTTACATCGACTGGCTGATTGAAACCCCTTGGAGCAAACAAACCGTCGATAACCTCGATCTCATTCGTGCAAAACAAATTCTTGATGAAGATCACTATAATCTCACTAAAATCAAAGAGCGGATCCTCGAATATCTTGCCGTACGTAAACTCAAAGAAAAAATGAAGGGCCCAATCCTCTGTTTTGCTGGACCTCCCGGAGTCGGAAAAACTTCGCTCGGTCGCTCGATTGCTCGCACCATGGGCCGTGAGTTTGTTCGAGTCTCTCTTGGCGGCGTAAAAGACGAGGCCGAAATCCGGGGTCATCGACGCACCTATGTCGGAGCGCTGCCGGGACGCGTAATTCAAGGGTTAAAACAATCCGGAACCAATAATCCTGTCTTTGTGCTCGACGAAATCGATAAACTCGGGAGTGACTTCCGCGGCGATCCGTCAGCCGCGCTCCTCGAGGTCCTGGACCCAGAGCAGAATAACACCTTTCGAGATCACTATCTCAACGTACCCTTTGATCTCTCACATGTCATGTTCATCGCAACATGCAATGTACTGGACACGATCCCCTCTGCTCTCCGTGACCGCATGGAAATCATTCAGCTGGCTGGCTATACTGAAGAAGAAAAATATTTTATCTCGAAACGGTACCTCATTCCGAAGCAAATGGGCGAGAATGGACTCAATGACAAGTTGATCGAATTTGCTGATGAAGCCACCAAAATAGTCATATCGCAATACACTCGCGAAGCGGGCCTGAGAAATCTTGAACGAAACATCGCTACTTTATGCAGAAAGACCGCTCGGATGGTAGCTGAAGGAAAAACCGAAAAAACCACCATCACGCGAGAGCAAGTGCATAAGCTCCTAGGGCCAGCCGTGTTTATTCGCGAGGATGAACAAGAGAAGGATGAAATCGGCATCGCTACGGGGCTCGCCTGGACTGCCTTTGGCGGCGAAATCCTCTATGTTGAAGTCAACACCATGAAAGGCAAAGGCGGCATTACCCTGACTGGACAGCTCGGTGAGGTCATGAAAGAATCGGGACAAGCAGCGCTCGGCCTCATCCGCTCACGTGCAGTTGATTTTGGCCTTGAGGATGATTTTTTTGCTAATAACGATATCCACGTCCACTTTCCATCCGGAGCCGTTCCAAAAGATGGCCCGTCAGCCGGAATCACCATGGCCACAGCCATGATTTCAAGACTCACTGGAATCCCAATTCGCAAGGACGTCGCAATGACCGGTGAAATCACACTCACTGGACGCGTACTTCCAATTGGTGGACTTAAAGAAAAAGCGCTCGCTGCTATGCGACATGGCATTAAAACCATTATCATGCCAGAAAAAAACAAGAAGGATCTCGAGGATATCCCCGAAGAATATCGCTCAAACTTGACCTTCATTCCCGTGAAGACGATTGACCAGGTGCTCGAAGTCGTACTCACTCAAAAAATCCAAAAAAAATCAGAAAAACGATATGCTTCTGAGCATGATGATGACGGTAAATTGGTTCGCTCACACCGCAAACGCTCTTCGGGTGCCAAGCTCGACAAAGCAGCCTAGTCTTTTTTAGATTTATGCACCCGATTGAGATCCTGATCTGCCTCACCTTGGTACTGACATCAGCGTACCTCTCAGCTTCTGAAGTAGCGCTTTTTAGCCTATCTCGCTTTCACCTTCGAATTTTGAAAGAACGATTTCGCGGTTCACATAAAGCGATCAAGCGCCTACTTGCCGATCCAGGCGGGCTTTTAATCACACTTCTGGTTTCAAATGAAATTGTTAACATATCCATCGCTACGGTAATCACCCATGCCTTTTCGCATACGATCTCCAGTTCGATTGAAACTCCACTTGGAAAAATTCCAGAATGGGCAGCGCAAACAGTGCTGGGTATTATGGTCACCACACCTGTCATACTCCTTTTTTGTGAAATCACGCCGAAAGTAATAGGAGCACGGGCAAATCAACTCATAGCACCAATGACCGCGACATCGCTGTCGTGGATTTATGATGCCTTTAAGCCCGTACGAATGATCCTCAAATGGATCGTTAGTCG
>JAHFAC010000034.1:8739-11098 GCA_023250755.1 Bacteriovoracaceae bacterium
TCTACTAAATTTCATCATGGTGAATCCGAATCTCTTTTGCGTGAAGAAGAATTTCTTTTCATCGCAGAGGAGGGCCTTAAGGAGGGAGCAATCCACCCCAGCGAGCTCGAGTTGATTCGAAATATTTTTGAACTCGATGACCGAACTGTGATGGATATCCATACCCCTCTCTCTCAAGTCCAATCTCTCCCCGTAAATACACCGACTCACACAGCCCTGGCAACACTGAGAGGCGCCCGTTTCTCCAGAATCCCAATAACTGACACAGCAAGAAAGCAAGTAATCGGCGTACTTTATACGAAAGATCTTCTCTTCTCAAAGCTCGATGCTTTACCCTTGGTAAACGAAATCGCCCCCCTCATGCGCAAGCCCTTCATGATCAGCTCCACCGTGAGACTGAACGAGTTGTTTCGCGCCTTTAAGCAGCAACGGACCCATATGGCTGTTGTCACCATCGGGGGGCCATCCGGAGAGGCTCTCGGTATCGTGACCATGGCTGACCTGCTTGACGCGATCTTTGAAGATGTGCTGGACGAAGACGAAAAAAACACGCACGGAGGCCTGCGATGAATTTTGATCTCTGGGCTGTGATCAGCATCGTCGCACCACTCCTTCTGATAGAAGGATTTTTCTCAGGCAGCGAGATCGCCCTCCTTTCTGTCGACAAGCTCCTTCTTAAAAGCCGGGCGCGACGTGGCTCACATTCATCCGCGCTCGCGTTTGAACTCACTAGCCATCCTGAGCGAATTTTATCAGTCACACTCCTCATGACCAGTTTTTGCGTCATTGGAATCTCTGCCTTCATCGCGATCTACCTAATCTCGCACGCACTCCCGCATGCAGAGCTCTGGGCTATCCTAATTACCTCACCTTCCGTTGTTCTTTTTGGCGAACTTATTCCAAAAACGATTTATCAACGCTATGCAGACCAAATTGCACCCTGGGCTGCATATCCTGTTAATTGGATTTACTGGGCCTTTTTTCCCATCACCCGCCTCCTTTCGTCTTATACAAGCCAACTCTCTCGCTTGATCGGACCCATTGAAGAAATGCTTACTGGAAAACGAAGAACCACTCGAGATGAGCTTCGCTCGCTTTTAGGCTATGGACGCAGAGAAACCGAACTAAAAACCAGTGAACGCCGAATGATCCGAAGAATTTTAGATTTCAAGGATAGCGAAGCAAAGAACGCATTGATTCCGTTGGTTGATGTGGAGGCCATCGACTCAGCGACAACGGTAAAAGATGCAATTGAAGAGTTCAAGCGACACCGCCACTCACGAATGCCGGTGTACTCAGAACGAGTAGATAACATCATTGGTATTTTAGAAATTTCTGATTTGTTTGCAGTCACTAGCTCGAACGAGCCGATTGTCAATTACATCACTAATGCGCACTATGTATCCGAAACCCAGGCATTGCACGATCTTTTGATCGAAATGCACGAAGAAGACAATGAAATGGTCGTCGTCGTAGACGAATATGGCGGTGCCGTTGGAATCATCACCTTCGAGGACATCGTTGAGGAAATTGTTGGCGAAATCCATGACGAACATGATTCAAAACAAGCGCTTTACAAACAGCTTTCTGAAAGCAGCTGGCTCGTCCAAGCGCGAATGCAGACACAGAAAATCAATGAACGACTTCACCTTGATATCCCTGAAGGAAATTATGAAACTTTAGGAGGCTTCTTACTTCAACAGTTTGGCCGTATCCCCGATGTCCGCGATGAACTTTACTTTGAAACACCCAGCGCATCCCTAAAACTGACCGTCCGCAAAGCAAATGAACGCCAAATCGAGTCTGTCCTGATAGAACGCGTAGCCGAAAAAAATAACTCAAAGCGTTAATCGGACTCCATTCAAATTTTGGTTTTTTTGAACAAACCGTTACAATAGGGGTGGGGGGAGGTTTGAAACCATGGCAAAGACCATCTTAGTGGTAGACGATGTCGCCTTTGTACGCAAAACACTCTCTGAAATTTTATCCGGTGCCCATTATCAAATCGCAGGCGAGGCGGAGACAGGACAAAAAGCCATCGAGGCCTATGCGAAATTGCGCCCAGATCTGGTCACTATGGACATCGTCATGCCAGAAATGAGTGGCATCGAAGCCACACGCCGAATTCTCAAACTCGATAAGAACGCCAAGATCATCATCATCTCAGCGCTTGGCCAAGAAAATCTGGTGATGGAAGCGATTAACGTCGGCGCAAGGGATTACATCTTGAAGCCATTTAGCTCAGAGGATATTTTGAAGACGGTAGAACGCGCTCTAGGAAGCGAGGAGCGCCTCACCGGGCGTACTGCGCATCGGGACCAAAAGTTGAACTAGGCTCCATTTTAGCTTGGAAAGGATT
>JAHFAC010000035.1 GCA_023250755.1 Bacteriovoracaceae bacterium
CCGTTTACTCCCTCGAAGGAAAGGCTTTGCTCGATTACCGCGTTGAAATGGTAAACACCCTTACAAGTCCCCGTGAAATGAAAAGCGAAATCACAGTTACCCGATTGGACGGGACTCTCATTCAACACCTCAATCAAACCATAAAAGACACGGACCATGGGTTCACCTCTGATTCTGAGCAGGGCCAAGGCGGGGGCTTTTGCTTGGGTGAAGGAATGTGCATGAGCTACGTAGGTTCGCAAACCGCTCGCGCCTTTGCGAGCACCCTGGTCGTAGACCCACCCTCGGCGCTTCGAATCCTCAGGACTGAACTTCAAAACGGAAAAGCCGTGCAATTTTACCGCGAAAAATACGTCCGAATTCATCAGTAATACTAGCTGCAAAAAATTCCAGCTGTAAAATTTAAACTCAGCCAGGGGCTCCACTAAAAGTGGGCCCCTGGATTATTCTCAATCGCTATAAAAAATATGATATCAACTCAGAAATAACAACCATGGATCAAATTATGCGAAACATGAGGATAATCCGATCTGCCTTAAAACACATCCTTGGTTGGAATAAGCCCTGGAGCAAGAACCAGCTCACGAACTATCTTCGCCTGGTGCTTTTTATTAACCCCCTTCTCTCCTTTGTTTTCATGATGCTTATTGGATCGACTGATCATTTTTGGATCGATTGGCTTTGCACCAATGTGGTCTCTGATGCCTGCACTTCAGCTGCCTTTGCCCTGATTGGCATGGTGATCACTTTGGAGCATTTTCTTTATCCTCTGTTTGGCAAGGATCCCCCCGAGCATGGCCGCCCCTGGAGGATTCTGATCTCCGCCCTTTCAATTCTGCCTGGAATGGGTGTGGGTTTTTTTCTTTCAAGAAAACTCTCCCTCGCTTTGGGTCACCCGTGGGATGCCCCAAACCTTCAAGACTACAGAATTGGAATGTTTTACGGAATTGCCATTATGACTATTTCCATTCTCTTAGAGACCCGCCGCGAAGCGCGAGAGGCCCACCGCACAGCAGAGATGAAATCGATCCAGCTAGAAAAGCAAAAACTTCAAGCCCAACTTACTGCTCTCACCGCACAAATGAGTCCGCACCTCCTTTTCAATACTCTCAATACAATTGCATCTCTGATCCCACAATCTCCTGCAGTCGCTGAAGAAATCACCATCCAGCTCTCAGAGCTTTTTCGCTTTGTTCTCGAAGCCAGCCGAAACGAAAAGCACTCCCTCTCTGACGAATTGAATCTCTGCCACGCTTATCTTTCTATTGAAAAATCCAGATTTGGAAATCGACTAAAAAGCCAAGTTGAAATCCATCCAGAGATGGATCCTTCTCAGATCCAGGTACCAGCCCTGCTTTTACAACCTCTCGTCGAAAATGCTGTAAAATACGCAGTCTCAACGAGAATGTCCGGGGGACTAGTCACAATCCGTGCCTTTCATGAAATGGATCTCATCCATCTTTTAGTAGAAGATGATGGGCCTGGTTTTGGTGCCTCACCCGTTGAGAGCGGAGCTGGCAGCGCCATTGAAAACTGCCGATCCCGCTTACAGCTTCAATATGGAGACAGGGCAAGCTTTGAGATACAAAATCGCAAAGGAGGAGGCACCGCCGTTGCACTCCGACTGCCAATCAACGAAAGGAGCCTCACGTGATCCGCGCCCTCTTGGTAGACGACGAAACTCCTGCGCGAAAACGCCTCAGCCGCCTACTTGAGACCTATGCAGACTTTGAAATCATCGGCGAAGCTGAAAATGGAGTTTTAGCGCTTGAAAAAATCTCTGAACTTAAACCTGACCTTGTCTTTCTCGACATTGAAATGCCCGAGCTCGATGGTCTCGGTGTTGCTCGGTCTTTGGGTGAAACCCCACCTGCTATCGTATTTGTTACAGCCTATGACGAACATGCACTCAAAGCATTCGATGCCGCTGCTTTTGATTATCTCTTAAAACCAGTTGCGAAAGCCCGACTCAGTAAAACCATCGACAGACTGCGTGAAAAAATAGGAAATAAACAAGACCTATCGCCCTTTTTAACTTCCCTCAGAAAAGAACGCGCTCCCAGCCGCCTTGCCATCCGCAGCGGTAACCGCTACGTCGTTTTTGATCCGAAAAAAGTCTCAGCCATCATCGCCCGTGACCATTACGCAGCCCTCCTAATCGATGGCCGTGAACTTTTAGCGGATGACCCGCTGGACACCCTAGCCACGCGACTCGACCCTGAGCTTTTTATCCGAATTCATCGAAGCGCTCTGATTAATATTAACTACCTCCAAACCCTGGAGTGCGAAGGAGATCGTAAATACACCGCGATCCTCTCGGACACATCTCACACCAAGGTCCCTATAGCGCGAGAACGATTGGACGAAGTCAAAAAAAAACTGGGGCTTGCCTCCTACTAAGTTTTTGAGGTTAAACACTGAGCCTGCGGCCTCACGGCCGAAATTTAAAAATGAGGACAATCCCTAGCCTTTAAGGTTTTGAATAAGAACTTCAAGTCGATTTGCTTTTTCAGTATGGGTAGTCTTCTTTTTTTCCTTTTTCACCAGCTTAAGGAGATTTTCGGGATCAAACGGCTCCTTAGATCGCTTGGTAAACTCTAAATAAACAATGCAATCTCTCAAGTCTGACTCTGAAAACCGGGATAGTTTAAGTTGAAAAAACAAATGAATATCTGGCCGATAAAAGGTCGATTTTTTTCCACGATGCAAAACAATGAGGTGGCTTTGGAAGGAATCGATTTTATATAGAAAATAAGCGGCTGCTTGATTAATACTCTCAATTGGCAATCCCAGCTCTTCGGCTATCCCCATTAGTGCAAGAGTGTGATTAGGAGCTGAAGGCGAAAGCATTGCCACATCAATATCAGTCGTCGTACGATGATCGATGCCAAGTAAAGGCAATACAGTCCCACCCACAACGACCCACTCACCGACCAAATGATCCCCGGCTCGTTTCAAAAATTTCCTTAAAATTCTTGGAGTCAAGGGCTTCATAAAAAGGCACTCAGCCGTGCGGCCGATTGGCGCTTGAGTTGGATGATCCTTCCGGTGAGTTTTTTTGGAAAAAAACCAAGAAATAGCGGAGAAGGATGGATATTCAGTCGATAAAAGCTGGGATAATATGATCTTATGGCAAGGAGCAATGCCTGAATAATTTCAAGCTTTCTTGGATCAGTCCCGTGGGTATGGTTTTTCATCTCTAGACAAGCGGATCGAAGAGCTTTCAGAAGCTGCTGGGAAGAAGGAGCGGGAAGATTACTTTTTTTTGTAGCCAGCAAAGGCGCACCGCAAGCGGCTAGCAAATCCCAGTCCACAGGTGCAAATTGAATACTGATACTCAATCCAAGCGCCTCAAGAAGAGCAGTAAGGGTCGAGAAAGAAGGATTCCCACGTCCTGCTTCAATCTTTTGAATATTGGGTAGGCTGATTTTAGAAATTTGGGCTAGCTCAGATTGAGTTAAACCTAGGTTTTTTCTGTAATCTCTGACGAGAAATGAAATACTGAGCATTTGCACTTATTATAATACGCATATTATACGATGTAAAATATTATAAAAACCAATTAATACGAATAGTTATTAATTATAATAGGACTTAATTAGCGCATAATACAATCAAAAAAGCCGATCGCAAGTTAATTTTTTTAAAAACATTTGCCAATAGATACCCGTTTCCAGGAGCCGGCATCCGGTTTTCTGGTACCAGTTCCCTGTTCTCAGAATTTAGACCTTTCAACCCCTGAGTATCCCCCCTTCCTGCCTCAAGAAACCTGTGCTAAATCTCCTCATTATGCGTATCGCAAACACCTTGGTCATAGCGTCCATGAATCCTGATAAATGGGAAGAGTTTCGCGCTCTTTTTCGCCCCTATCCCGAAGTCCAAGTCACTCCTCCGGAGGGACTGATTCGAAATCCAGAAAAGTTGGCGCTGGTAGAGACTCACAATACCTATCTTGAAAATTCCATCGCCAAAGCACGGCTGGTCAATCAGGGCTGTCACTATCCTGCCTTGGCCGATGATACTGGGCTTGAAGTCGACGCTCTGGATAGAAAACCCGGGATTCATACTTTTCGATACGCCAAACCAGCACCCGGTCAACCTGCGTTTTCAAAAGCTGCCCAGTGTGAGGCAAACATTCAACTCTTACTCAATGAACTCAAGAAAACCTCCGCTTCCTCACGCGCAGCCCGGTTTGTTACAGTACTCGCCCTCAATATGGAAGGGATTCTGATTCATTCCACAGGGGTTCTCGAGGGAAGCATTGCTGACTCCCCCCGCGGAAGTTATGGCTTTGGCTATGATCCCATTTTCATTCCTCAAGGTTCCCAAAAAACATTGGCGGAGATGACAGAAGGTGAAAAAAACGCCATCTCTCACCGAGCTCGAGCTGTACAAGACCTCATGGAGCAGGTCCGAGCACGCGGAATCGTTTTTGCAAAACCCTGACCGCTCAACCCTCTGATGCTGACAAAAATAGGAAATTCGTGTCAGTCAATGTCAGCCAGAATGAGTTGAATTTTATTGACGCATTGCAGTATTTCAATTATTCCTTCGTCCTGGAGGAATTGCTCAATGTCTTTTGAAAAATCTCTGAATCGTTCAATTAAATCCTACGCCCCTCTTTTTGCTCTCTCTTTTTTTACGTCCTTTGTAGGCATGTCCAATGGCCTCGCTGATCATTACGAGCCTAATCCCACGCAGACCCTAACATTGAATTATGATGGCATCGTCTTTAGCCCGGCTTATTCACGCGACCGAGCAGAGCTAGTTCCTTTAAGAAAAGAAATCTTGAGACAAAACCCGAGTGTACGCCTTGACGGGATGAAACTTCTCCGTATCGAAATCCTTGCGAAGTCTCAAGATTACAGTGGTGCAGCTTCAATCTGGGCCAATGGGCAAATCTTAGCCTCTGCGTCGATCCCGCAATCAACTCAATTTGACAGCCCCTACCCCGCGACGTTTCTTTCGTCCGTAATCCCGTTGAGTGAAACAATTTCGTCGCCTTCTTTGCTAGAAAATAACCTGACCCTTCGCTTGGAAGGAAGGGCTTTACGTGTGATCCAAATCATACTCACGCTGACCACACCGCTCAATAATGAGCTCGTTTGCCAGCCGCGCGTGTCCTTATCAATTCCCTATGCTGCTCCCTACACAACAGTGCCAACATTTCAAATTTTCAATACACGCACCGGTAATTGGGTAGGCAGAGATGGACTCGGTTTTTCCACATATCAAGAATGTCAGTCTGCAGTTGCATCCTCTAAAAACGGGCTGGCATGCAGTTACAATGGCTTCCATTTTCAGCCCTTTAGAACAGTAGACAATTTAGCGCTCGGACCTGGAAATGCAGGATTCGATCTAATCACAAACTGCAATGCATCCGTTATGAGCTCAACACCAGAGCTAGTTTGTCTCTGGGATGGCCGAAGGAGCTCGGTACCCTATGCGCTCTATTCAATCATAACTAATGAGCCTGATTATCGAATGGGCTACAACCGGCGGTTCAGGAGTCTCGACGCCTGCATCGGCTACCTGGGTGCGACACCCTTTTTTCCTCATTGAAACAGGAAAGGAAATAAAAATGAGAACCCTAACTTTAATAACAATCAGTTTAGCTGGTATTTCAGCTTATGCCGACCACGATTCACAACCGTGGCCCCGCCCCGGAAACACAGTAACCCTGGAGTGCGCCTCTGAAATTAACAGCGGCCGAGTCTATTGCAAGAGTCCAATAGCCGATCCGCTGAGCGTGATCCTGAAAATCCGAATTTCACTCTGGTCCTGCATTGAAGGCAAAAACTGGGGCTATAGCTATCCAGGTACGGTATGGACCGAAGGAGGCTGCAGCGGAATTTTTGAGATCACGCCAAGGCCCATCCCCATACTACCGCCTTCACCCATACCTCTCCCACCTGAGGTCAGTGTCCAAATTCGATGTGGTAAAGATGCCAACTTCCATCATGTCCCCTGTTCTGCTCCTGGTATTGCGCGCATCACCAAAGTGGACTTTTGGAAACAAAAATCAAATTCCGCATGTATCCCCGGCGAACGCACCATTTGGACTCCAGGCGTTGTTTGGCCAGCACCCACCGAAAGCACCTGGGGCGTTACGCCAGACGCCGCTCAGGTTTGGATTGATCGTGGATGCGATGGAATTTTTGATGTTCATGGCTATGCAACCCGTTAAATAAATAATTTTTAAATCTTTAATAGGTAAAAATAAAAGGAGAAATAAAAAAATGAAATCTTTGAAACAACTCAAGAAATGGAATCTGACAATAGCCCTCGCCGCTGCTGTAATCGCATCAGAATCTGCTCGAGCCGACCATCAAGGCGACCCTATCGGCAATATTCAAGAGCGACTGGTCAGCCGTGATTTAGGGGGCCAATCCATGACAGCAGGAAGCGTGCTTTCCCTGCCACAAATTCTAAACTTGGGTCCAGGCACCCAGGTCAATGCCATAGTCGTGATCGCCTCCATTCAGCCTGAACCCGGAAAGCGAGAGGGGAGCTTAAATCTTATAGTCGATGGACGACCACTCCCTGCTGAGTACGCCGGTCCACGAATGGAAGCCATTCATATCTGGCTCGACCGTCCCGTGCTGCTCATGGGGTCCAGTCGATTAGAGATCGCCTTTAATCAAAACGCCACGGTCGCGCTGTTGGGTGCGACTGTTCAAGGTCAAGGACCTGTCATTGTACCCCCTCCCCCAGCCCGACCTGCTTGCGAAGTTTTAGGATATGGAACCTATCAAAACAATAGTTGGAAATACAGAGTCCGGATAGATGGTGCCCTAGTGAATGGAACAGATTCCCTTTCTACTCTGTACAGTACACTCAAACAGCTTCAAAGCACTGGATTATGCGTACTTCCGGAGAGAGTTTGTCAACTGAGCGGAGCCGGGGCGTGGGCCGGCAATACTTGGGCCTACAGAATTAGTGCATCCTCGAACAACACTTTTCAAGAAAACATTCTGCACGGAACCGATAGCTTTGACTCCATGGTCAATACGACTCTAGAGTTCAAGCAACAGGGAATTTGCCAACCTATTCCACAATTTCAATGTAAATTATCATCTGGTGCATTCAACGGAAACACATGGCAGCATCTGATCACAATCGGAAATGCTGCTGTCTATGGATCAGATAGTATGGATTATACCTTGAGCACGATTTCACGACTTAGATCGGTTGGATACTGCCAATAAATAGCGAAATCCCACCTGTCTTTTTTTGTTATCTATCTTAAAGATAAGATAGGTGGGATTTTACCTCACTCACGCTCGCCAAAACGTCCTATAATAAATCCATTTCATGTACTCGCTCAGCGTAATGCGAATGCCATGGAGATCGCTTCGCCATTCTCCGGGCTCATAAGGCTCTTGATAAATTGAGAGAGTCTCAATTTGAACAGGAGTTCCAAGGGCCGTTAAAGCTCGCTCAAAAATCAGCCGAGCTCGCCTCATATGATAGCTCGATGTAAGGAGAAGAATACGTCTCCACTGGTACTGCTCGGCAAATTTCGAGAGCCATTTCGCATTTTCTTCGGTATTCGTGCTTTCTTTTTCTAAGATAACATCACTGGGTCGCAAAACCGCAAAAACTCCTCGGCGAACCTGCCGAGCCAGCACCCCCCATCGAGACTGATGTCCCACTCCCGAAATATAAAAAACAGGAGGCTTACGAAAAGGGGGGGCCTGAGACAGTTCCCAATACCGGTACCAAAGATCCCCAGCGGCAGCGATTCTTCCCCTCCCCCCAGCCAGGCAAACAATCGCATCGACTTCAGGCAAGTGAGCCCCATCGACCGTATCCTGATAATCATAAATCTCCCCTGCCAGGAAAAGAGCCACTACGAGTATTCCCAGGACTACCCCTACCACCATTGGAAGCCCAATTCTCAGTATCCGCCTCATCATTGAAAGCTATCCTAGCCTGCCCCGTTCCTGCTTGCAAAAGCTAAGAAATTCAAATAGGGTGGGCTTCCCTAATTAGCCCAGAGCTAGGAAGACTAACGAAAGCGAGTAATAAGTCATGTCGCGTTTTTGTGATTATTGTGGAAAAGGCCCTACTACCGGAAATCTGGTTTCTCATTCTAATATCAAAACCCGCACGCGCTGGCTTCCTAATCTTAAACGATTAAAGGCTGTTGTTAATGGAACAACTCAGACAATCCGAGCTTGCACCCGCTGTATTCGTACCGGAAAAATTGTGCGTCCCATGAAGCGGACCTATAAGCCCGAAGCAGTTAAGACGGGCTAAGAACTAGCCTCTAGTTTACTCACTCTCAAAAGCGACTGTCTAAAAAAAATTTGCCCCGACTCTATTTTAATAGCTGCCGGGGCAAAGAAGAGGCCCTTCAATGGACCTTGTGTCATTTCACCTTAATTCGAATTAATTTGGAAAAACCTGCCGTGCAGGTTCACAAACCATATCGGACTTACTACCCGAAAAATCCAGGACAGCAGGATAAGATCCACTGGGGAGACGGCGGGTCAAGTCCACTACCAACTCAAAAGATTTCTCCACGATACGTGGCGTAAAGAATGTCTGAGAAATTATTTTCTTATTTTTCTCTTCTGCCTTAAAATTCAGCATTGGAATCTCAGTGATATTCCTCATCAAAACAGAAGATTGAGTAATCTGCGCAGAGTAGGAAGCAGAAATTCCACCCTTTTCGATTCGCACAGTCATTGGGGTATTCGCTTGCCACTTAAGACTGCAAGTCCATAGAGTATTCATCGAAGTGTTGGCCGACTGATCATAAGAATACAGCTTGCGCACGGGGCCTCGGGCAGGCTTTTCAGACACTTCGAGCCTGGACACGAAAAACCCAATAGTATTCTGCCGATGATCCTTAATGACTAAACGATCCTGGCGATCATCTGCAGCGGGACGTACACCGCTGATTATGATATCCCCAGTAGAGATATTTGGATCTTTTGGAAAAGTCAGTGCGTATGTTCTTGGGTTTGGATTAATCATAACTCCACATAACCCGTTCACCCTCTCCTTCAAAGTCGCGGATTTTTCTACGTAATTGATCTCCAATGAGGTCCAAACATTACAGCCCGGATTGGGTTGATAATTTGCCTTGTGATAGAGCTTGAATTCTTCACTTATTTTTTCAGAGGCAAAGCTATGAGAAGTTGCCGCCCCCACCATCATCGCAAAAACAGGTAACCAGATCAGACGTTTCATAAATACACTCCTTAAGTTTTAAAAATATTAAGCACTGGAGTGTGTCTTATCTAATCAGAACTAATGCATAAAGTCATTTTATGTACTTGGACTTCATTAGAAATACTGAACTACCCCGCCGCCACCGCTTCGATTTCAACGAGCACATCTTTGGGGAGGCGTGACACCTCAACCGTCGATCTCGCTGGTGGGATCGACTCGAAATAAGTCCCATAAATTTCGTTTACCTTGGGGAAATCACTCATTGATTTAAGAAAAATTGTCGTCTTCACCACAGCGTCCAAGCTGACTCCGGCTGCCTCGAGAACCGCCTTCAAATTCTCCATCACCTGCCTCGCCTGGCCTTCTACATCCGATGCAACCAACTGACCACTCACGGGATCTAGTGCAATCTGCCCAGAGCAGAAAATAAATCCCCCAGCACGAATGGCTTGGCTGTAGGGGCCGATGGGTTTTGGAGCTTTCGGAGTCAAAACTGATTTTTTTAAAACCATGGCAATCCCTTTCTACACCTGCTGTAGCTGTAAATGATGATCCTGCTTTTTCTGAATATGAATCTCCATCGCAGTGACCGCAGCCATGTTCACCACGTCGTTGACGTCGGAGTTTTGCTGAAGAATGAAAACGGGTTTATTCATCCCCAGCAAAATGGGGCCAATGGCCTCAGCCTGTCCCAAGCGAGCGATCAATTTGTAGGCAATGTTGCCGGATTGAAGATCCGGAAAGATCAGAATGTTTGCATTTCCGGGCACCCCATTAAACGGAAAACTTTCTTTCGAGATTTCTGGAATCACTGCCGTATCAGCCTGCATCTCGCCATCAATTTGCAAGCCAGGCATTCGACTTTTGACCAGCTCTACAGCACGCCTGACTTTGAGTGCGACAGGATGATTATTCGCTCCGAAGTTCGAAAACGAAAGCATCGCGACTCGAGGATGCGTCCCAAGGACATCTTCTGCCATCCGAGCCGTCTGAATCGCGATATCAGCGAGTTCCTCTGCAGTAGGCTCAATGTTGACCGTAGTATCAGCAAATAAGAAAACCCTCTTTTTAAAGATCATCATGTATACGCCAGCCAAACGTGAGCCTGCCTTAACACCGATGACTTGAAGAGCCGGACGCAAAGTCTCCGGATAGCTATCCGAAATTCCGCTCAAAAATCCGTCTGCATGCCCAGCCTCGACCATCATCGCACCGTAATAATTGGGTTGCTTCATCAGAGAGCGCGACAAAGCTAAAGTCACCCCCTTGCGCTTTCGTTTTTCGTAAAGCTTCTGGGAATATTCTTCTCTTTGCTCGCTATCGGAAGGACGGATTCGCCTCACTCCCTTGAGTGCAGCTTCAAGCCCCAATTCTTGAATGGCCTTTTCCATTTGTGTTGGGTTTCCGAGTAGGATCGGCTCGGCAATCCCCTCTTCCCGAACAATCTGTGCTGCACGAAGGATCTTGGGATTTTCGCCTTCCGGAAATACGATGGTCGAACGATGGCCATCACCCGAATTATCGCTTTGAACCCGCTTTTTGATCCCTCGCATCACCATGTAGCTAGTTCCCAGCAAGGTCTCGAGGTGCTCTTTGTATTGAGTGATATCCAGTTTTTTCCGGGCCACGCCGGAATGGATCGCCGCCTCAGCAACAGCCGATGCCACCCAAATCAGGGCTCTCCGATCAAAGGGCTTCGGGATCAAATATTCACGTCCGAACTGAAAACGTTGTCCCCCATAGGCACGTGAAACCGCATCGGGAACATCCTCCTTAGCCAACGCTGCAAGCGCACGCACGGCAGCCATCTTCATCTCTTCGTTAATGGCCATGGCCATCGTATCGAGCGCCCCACGAAATATGAAAGGAAAACCGAGTACGTTATTCACCTGGTTTGGATAGTCGGACCGTC
>JAHFAC010000378.1 GCA_023250755.1 Bacteriovoracaceae bacterium
CCCCCCGAAAAACTTCGTCAGCAGCCCCTTCCATGAGCACAGAAGCTCCAGACCCAGCCCATTCAATGGCTAAATCCCCCCCTGGAAGCTGAACCGTCACTTTTCCCTTCACTTTAGCCGTCGCAAGAGCCGTGACCGCGGCGGCGCAAGCGCCTGTCCCACAAGCGAGGGTCAAACCAGCCCCCCTCTCCCAAACTCGAATCCGAAGCTTTTCAGGACTCATCACTTGGACAAATTCGACATTAGTTCGTTCAGGGAATCGTGGATTTCGTTCGATCGCAGAACCAAATTGGTCAACAGGATATCGCTCCACATCTTCTACAAAAATGACCGCGTGGGGATTGCCCATGCTCACTTCATAAAAAGCCAGTTTCTGACCTAAAACCGTAAGAGTTTCACCGGCGGCCTCGGGCTTCTCAAACCCACCCCCTAAGCGTGGGGGCCCCATGTCTACACGCACTAAATCATTTTCAAGGACCAAAACACGAATCAGGCCCGCAAGAGTTTCAATTTTATACTCGCCCTTGTGTTCTCCTACGCCCGGTTTCGACCCGCGACCTTTCAAATAAAGCGCCACTGCGCGAATTCCATTCCCACACATCTCTGCTGCCGAACCATCCGCGTTGAAAATCTCCATTCGAGCATGAGGCATCGATCGAGCCGTCGAACCGCGCGGAGCCTTGAGCCAAAGTACTTGATCCGCACCCACCCCAAATCGGCGATGGCAGATTTTTCGGGCGACTTCAGGGGTCACCGGGCTCAGATGAGAAGAGGACTTACTCAAATCATCAATGAGAATAAAGTCATTGCCGAGTCCGTGCATCTTGATAAAGGAGATTGTTTTCCGGCTCATATTTTGGGTCATAAGGTCCCCTGAGCCTAACCGCAATCCCCTTTTGAATCAACGACAAGCGATAACTATATCATCATAAAGAGATAATTTAATAGTATCTTTATCTTTATAATGATATAGTTGCAACAACGACTATGCAATCCACTGACTTAAAACAAGTTTTAGGAGAACAGCAAAGCGAGGCGCAAGCTCTAAAATCCCTCTGGAAAGAAAGAGAAATCGCCGCCACCCTTCAGGGATATTTGTCCTCTCAGACGATCAAAGTGATCATGGGGATTCGCCGGTCAGGAAAATCGACACTCTGCCTCGGCGCGATTCCGCCTGGGATAAAATTCTCTTATGTCAATTTCGATGACGAGCGCCTGACCTCCCTGACTTCGGATGATTTGAACCTTGTTTATGAGACCCTGCTTGAGATTCAACCCAACGCCAAATTTTTTATTTTTGATGAAATCCAAAACATCGCGCACTGGGAACTCTTTGCCAACAGACTTCACAGAAAAAAGCTGAACTTACTGATCACCGGCAGCAATGGATCCCTGCTGAGCCGAGAGCTTGCGACCCATTTGACAGGGCGACATCTCTCACTGGAACTCATGCCGCTTTCTTTTAGTGAATACCTGCACTTCCGCTCAATCCCTCTGTCTGAAGGCGTTACTACCGAAGAGCGAGCTTTTTTGAAAAATTTAGTACAAGGATATTTCGATCAGGGCGGTTTTCCAGAAATTGTTCTCGGAGAGCCGCAAGGTCCTTACTTGCGCGAGCTCTTCGATAAAATCATCAGTCGAGACATTGTCCAACGCCACCGTCTCCGCGGAAGTCAGACTCTCAAGGAGATGGCACTTTATCTTGTGCAGCAATCCGGTTCGTTTGCGAGCCTTGGAAAACTGCAAAAAGCTTTTGATTTTCCGAGTATCAATACGGTGAGAACCTATCTTTCTTATTTACAGGAAGTCTTTCTCTTTTATGAGCTTCAGGCCTACTCCTCTAAGATCCGGGAACGAAGCACCCGACCCAGAAAATATTTTATTTGTGACTTGGGACTTTGGTCTGCGCTCAACACAAAACCTACCATCGATCTCGGCATGCGTTTAGAAACTCTGGTCTTCTTGCACCTGAAAAGATGGGGTTCTCCGGTTTATTACCTGAAGGAAGATCGATTCGATGTGGATTTTTGCGTAACTCGGGATCGAAAACCAGAGGTGTTAATTCAAGTCTGCTATTCGCTCACAGGTGCAAGTACAGCTGAGCGCGAGATCCGTTCTCTCATCGAGGCTGCCCACCGCTACGGACTGCACGAAGGGACGGTGGTTACTTGGGATCAAGAATCGACTCTAAAAGAAGATGGAATTGCAATCAGCATCGTGCCCGTGTGGAAATTTTTGCTCAGCGAAATCAGAAGATAGGAGTCTATCTCAATCCCTCAATATACTTCCGCATCTGCCTTTCTCCATACACTTGCGTTGCTGCAAAAACATTTGGAGAGCTTGACGGAGAAGCCGAACGAATGCTGGCGCGAGCCCTCTTTTTCTCTGGGTCTAATTTCTTTAACGCAACATCTGCAAGAATCCGAAATAACTCCTGCCAGAAATCTCCTGAAGCAGCTCGCGCTTCTGATCAAGGCTATAGGTTTTCTGCCCCTGTCTTTTTTCGTTTTGAAGAAAGCTCTGAAGTTGACTCACGGTCGTAAGCGAAGCTTTTCTCTCTCTCAATACAGACTCCACTTCAGACACTTCTTTAAGCAGTCGCATGCTCCTAATCCGGCGCGAAGACATTGCGAGGCAAATTTTTGAACTGGGTTTTAAAAACGTCTATCTTGCGACTGGCTACCCGCCGAATGGCTTCAATCACCTTGCATTTTTAAGCGGAATTCAGGGAAAAGATCCCCCATTTTAAAATTTTTCTGAGGTTCTCCGGAGAACGAAGCAAGGCGCTAAACCTTTTTATTAAACCCT
>JAHFAC010000379.1 GCA_023250755.1 Bacteriovoracaceae bacterium
AAAGGTTCCGTTGGTCATAGTAATTCGATTCTTAACGCGATCTAGGGGGGGGCTCAAGAGAAAGGATACAATGAGATAAAATACTAGTGTTTTTGCTGGGTAAGTTTTGGCATAATTAAGACTCGACTGTGAAACAATACACCAGCAGGTTTCTTAAGACTGTCGCGTTAGGATACATGGCGTTTCCGCTCGTGTATTTAGTGGTGGCTGCCCTGCTCTTTGATATTCCGGCCCGATCTTGCGTTCGGATCCTCTTGTCTCCCTTGTATTACTTGCTTTGCTTTTGGGCTGTCTGTGCCGGGTATGGGCTTTGGGAGATGCGACGCTGGGGTTGGCATGTCTTTCTCTTTAGTAATATCCTGATTGTCTATGGAAACGCCGTTTTGGCGTCTGATTATGGAACCAGCCATCATAAGATTTTTGCTTTTGTCATTAGCCTAGGGATTTTAGCCCTGATCATTTTTCGCTTGGGGCGCGAAATTCGGGTTCCTTATTTTCTTCCTCGGATCCGCTGGTGGGAGAGTAATCCACGATATCGGCTGACTGTTCCTGTGGCAATTCAGCGACAGGGGGGAGCTCCACTGACAGGGGATATTTTGGATCTCTCGATGGGGGGGTGTTTTGTAAAGCTGAGAACAGAGCTCCTCCAAGACGAACTCCTGACCTTAGATTTTAAAGTTTTTGATGCGCCATTTTTGCTTCAGGGAAATGTGGTTTGGCGAACCCATAGTACAGTGACCCATCCCAAAGGGATTGGAGTTAAATTTGCCCCGCTCGGTCGCCCTGAACGTCGACTTTTGCGAGCGGTGATCCATCGCTTAAAAAAAATAGCCAATCTCTACAACTCAGCCCGCTATTTGATGAGTCCTGAGGAGCTTGCACAGCGAATTACGGAACTTCGCTCTTCAAAGCTGGATCTTGCTAAGGCTGAAGAAGAAGAATCTTTAGAACTCACAGAGAAAAATGGAAGTTAGCGGTTGGATGCAACAGGCGCTTTTGCTCGCGAGACGTGCAGCTAGCCAAGATGAGGTACCCGTAGGCGCTGTGGTGGTTCACGAGGGAAGGATCATCGGGAGAGGTTATAACCTTCGCGAAAAAAAACAGGATCCTGTCGCCCATGCTGAAATTCGAGCAATTGTAGCCGCGGCCAAAAAATTGCGGAGTTGGCGCTTGGAGGATTGTACGCTGGTGGTGACTTTGGAGCCCTGTCCAATGTGCCTGGCCGCGTGCCAACAGGCACGCATAAAGAGAGTGGTTTTTGGAGCCCAGGATCCAAAGGGCGGGGCATTGAGCCTAGGCTATCGTCTTCACGAGGACCAGAGAACGCATCATCGATTTGAATTGGTTTATGATGAAACGAAAGAGTGTGGTGAGGTTTTGACAGAGTTTTTTAAAATCAAAAGAAAAGCAAAGCGATAGTATCCTGGTACATGAAGATGAAACCTACTTTTTTTCTTTTTTTTGTCTTAGCTTCCGTCGCTTCGTTAAAAAATCCATCTCCTGTTCTGGCGGATGAAGTGGGTCACTCCAAGTCAAATCAGTGTGTGAGAGCTTTATTCTCTGATAGTTGGAAAAGATTAATTGACTCAGTTTATTCTAAAATAATTGAACGAGTTCCCCAACCCAATGTCGTCCGAACAAGTGCTGTAACGCAAAAACAAATTATTCAAGCTGATCTTGAGGTTCGCAAAACACTTTCTGCATTAGGAGTAGTAGTTGATGAGACGAAATTGCCCCCTTATCTTTCAGAATTAGTCGCAACTCAAGAAAATCCAGAAGGACGTATCCGTTTTGATCAAACCCCCGGGGTGCGAGAAGCATTTTTTGGAACTATTTTACGTGTTTTGAGGCTGCCCAAACCCGCCTTAAAGTCAGATCCTAATGCTCTCGCATTGACTCATCCTGATATGCCCAGCGCGCTCCAGGATCTGAAAAAATTAGGTTATGATTTCTATATCGACACTTCTTTGAGGTTTGCAGACGCCAGTTCTTATTTTGACGGTGAATTTGGGATGATTGGTATTCAACCCAATACCCCTTGGCATGTTTTTATCCACGAACTTCAACATGCAAAATGGAATCGATTCCTTGAATCAGTTATTTCGTTTGATGCGCTACAGAGTAAAATCGAGTCAGGCAAAACATTAAAAGAACTGCTTTCATTACAGGATCGTGAATTGCTCGATCCTGAGATTCTTCAAAAGTTAGAAAGTCTTCTGAAACAAGGTGTTCCGGAAAATGGAATTGATGAAACACTTGCAGTCGGCGTGCAGTTAAAGGCGCTCGATTTGCCCAGCTACAATCATACTTATCAGCGGTTTTTTCGTTATGCGCGTCGCCATCAGGTTTGGGATTTAAAGGCGGCTGGGCCTCTCTCTGAAACGCAAAAAGGCTCGTTGAGGCGTGCGGCCGTT
This sequence comes from Bacteriovoracaceae bacterium, assembly GCA_023250755.1. Taxonomy (GTDB): domain Bacteria; phylum Bdellovibrionota; class UBA1018; order UBA1018; family UBA1018; genus JAHFAC01. The sequence continues at coordinate 2,415 of JAHFAC010000379.1, forward strand.
GAAGAGCTATTAGGTTCAGAGGCCAGCGTTTCAGGCGTCTTGACATCAAAAAACCCTTATTTAATCGGGATTTTAGCCGCTACAGTCGTGATTCTCACGGATGAGCGAGCACGAAGGATTTTTTTAAAGCTCTTAGATGGAACTTGGGTTGTTCTTCCTATGAAATCTTCTTAATCGGGGTCTTTTTTGGGCATGCGGCTCATGGCTCGCTCGGTAAGGGCGGTGATCGTGAGACTGGGATTTACGCCCAAATTTGCTGGGATGACAGAGCCATCGCAAACATAAAGTCCCTTGTATCCAAAGACTTCATGGTTGATATCAATGACGCCGTCCTTGGGTGAAGCTCCGATCCCGCATCCACCGAGAATGTGGGCAGTGGTTGGAAT
>JAHFAC010000380.1:0-432 GCA_023250755.1 Bacteriovoracaceae bacterium
TGCGAGGCCAAAGCCTCATCCTTTTTTTCAAGAGCAAGAAAGAGCCGGGCGGCTTCTTCGCGAATCATCGAGAAATCGCGCGAAATACCCTGAATCCACTGAATCCAGTAGGTTTGGGACTCAGATGAACCTGCGCTATGGATCAATTCTGAAGCCCGGTCAATCTCACCTTGCAGGACATCTTCCATCCACTTCGGAACCGGCCTCGCCCGCCAATGAATATCTTGCCAATGCGAAAAACCCAGTCGTCGATCCATCTCGCGCTGGAAAACATCCGCATCTGCCTGCATCTGGGCAAAAAGCCTTCCGAGCGGAATGGAAACCTGGTTGATCGTCGTCAATGAACGATTCACTTCAGTCATCCGGTAAAGACTGATGGTGGATCCGAGCAAAGAAAGCAGCACCAGTGCCCCGACAAAAGCTAAAATGCGT
>JAHFAC010000380.1:442-1142 GCA_023250755.1 Bacteriovoracaceae bacterium
GTCGACGAAGAGAGTTCTGCGATCGCTCAAACATGGCGAGATCAGGATACCCTATTTTGAGAAATCCTGCTCTGACCTCTCACGCACTCTCAGGCGCCTGGTTTTGAATCGACAGGTAACTCGAGACGAGGATAAATCGGCTTAGGCTCACCTACACGAAACTCAATGGCTCCCCACTCAAGCGAAGTTAAACTCCCGATTTTTTGAGGCTCCGCTAAACCTAATTGACGAAAAACCTCGGGCATTCCAAAAGGTAAGACCGGGAGAAAAGCAGTGGCCAACCACCGGATCCCCTCCAGCAAAGCCGAAAGGACTTCTGCTAAATCAGATCGCGCCTCAGGAGTCCCTACCTTGGCCAGTGCCCATGGCTTCATCTGATCGATATAGAGATTAAGAAGTCGAGAGCGCGCATTACAAGCCGCGATGTATTTTGAAGGTTCAATTTGATCCAAAAACTCTCGCAACTCAAGAATCAATTTCTCAAAAGATTGACGAACCTGCGCTGAATGCGTCGCTTGAGCAGGAGGCTTGAGCATTTGATCCGGAAAATACTTTCGCACCATAGTAATGGAGCGATTGACCAGATTGCCCCAATCATTGGCCAAATCGGCATTGTTCCTTAAAATGAGCGAATCCACCGCAAACGCCCCATCTTGAGAAAATTGATTTTCAGCCAAGAGATAATATCGAAAAGGATCCG
>JAHFAC010000380.1:1152-2796 GCA_023250755.1 Bacteriovoracaceae bacterium
TTGAGAGCTTAGCGCCCTTGATCAAAATAAATCCATGTACAAAAACTCGCTCAGGCAGCGGCAACCCGAGCGACATCAGCATGGCTGGCCAAAAGACGCAGTGAAATCTAGAAATATCTTTGCCTATGATGTGCACCGAGGCCGGCCAGGTAGAGTCAAAGACCTTACCCGCCTCCGAGGTAGGATTTTTCAACTTGGCCTCAAGACCTGCTCCCGTCAGGTAATTAATCAGCGCATCGAACCAAACATAAACCACGTGCTTGGGCTGAAAGGGCAGAGGCACGCCCCAAGTAAACGTCGAACGCGAAACTGAAAAATCTTTCAATCCCGCTTCGATAAAATTAATCACTTCTGCACGCCGATACTCCGGTTGGATAAAATGAGGGTGCTCACGATAAAGCTTAAGAAGCGAGTCTTGGTATTTTGAGAGCTTGAAAAAATAATTTTCCTCTGAAATCCATTTCGGTGGACGATTGTGGGTCGGGCAATTGCCTTCTTTCAGGTCTTTTTCTGTATAAAAAGCTTCACAACTTTCGCAGTAATAGCCCTCGTAGCGACCCTGGTAAATATCCCCCTGATCAAATGCGCGCTGGACGAGCTGTTGAACCACCCACTCATGATCGGGATCCGAGGTTCGGATAAAACGGTCATAACTCAAGCCCATCTGGAGCAGGACTTTTTCAATATCCGTAGCCATTTGATCACAATAAATTTTGGGCGCCAATTCGCGACTCTCTGCAGCACGTTGAACATTAATGGAATGCTCATCCATTCCCGTGACAAAGCGCGTCTCAACACCTAGAGCACGATACCCCCGGGCTAACCAATCGGCACCCAAGCACTCCCAGGCCCAACCTACATGAATTCGAGAGTTGGGGTAAACAATTGCGGTAGTGATATAACTCGTTTTTTTCACGAAAATCTCCCAAAAGAAGGCCCTAAAATACCGTTAAGCTCTGCTGAAAAGCAAGCCGATAAGAGTGTTTGAAGGAGTGGGTAAGTCCATGACTGCAACCAACCCTGCTAAAAAGTTCGGCACCATCGCCTTTGTAATGGATGATCGACTCTCGAGAGAAAAGAAGAATCTTCTCTCCCGTAAAATCGACGCGCTCCGTCCCTTTGCACGTTTTGAAATCCTGAGCAGCGCTTTGACAGAAAATGAACTGCTCAAACACCTGGAGCCCAGGTCTATCCAGCTCATGCTACTTCCCTGGTACCGCTATATCGCCTCGAAGAAAATTGAGGCTTTCTATGGTCTGACTCGCACCACCGGCCCCACCTGTGTAGGATATTTTGGAGATCCCGTCGCGCTCTACGAGTTAGGCGAATCCACGGAGTACCTGCGGTCCATTCTATTGGACTTCACAAATTTGAGTGTTGCTGAAACCGTCTCGCTCTTCAGCGCCGTAGCGCTTGAGCAGAACCGCAGTGGAATTCGTCCCCTCCTCGGAGGAACAACTCCGATTTATACCGAAAATTGGTACGCTGGAGGAGGGACTCCGCTAGGCCCCAGGCTGGATGTCTTATCTTCGATTCCAGAAATCAGGCAATCCCCTGAGTGGCAGTCAAGGTCCTCCAGCATTCGAATCGCCATCAGTTCATTTTGGAGTCTTATTTTTGAAGAAGGGCCAGGAAACGAAGGAC
>JAHFAC010000381.1 GCA_023250755.1 Bacteriovoracaceae bacterium
ATAGAGCCTCCTCACCGATCGCCACCACGGATTTTGTGGAAGGCGCCATCAACTTTAAATTCTGAAGCGCTACAAAAATATTCTTAAACTCGGCCTCTCCCAGTGAATCCACGGACTTCTCCGTCAGGCTCGATTTGATACCCACCTGAGCTAACTCTTTGAGCGTCCCTTCATGAACCCTCGAGAAGCCTTTTTTCAACCAAGCACCGACCTTAATCCTTCCAAAAAGATGAGAATGCGCGATGAACTCCCCTAGTTTCATCGTATGAGGATGGGGCTCGGTCGCCGATGGAATCTCCGGAATCTCCTGACTCACTCGTTCAATCGTTTGCTGCTCCGTCTCAGGCAATTGATAATGGAGTGTCAGATGGGGATTGACCAGCGTAGTACCGTTTAAATAGTTGATCAGTCCCGCCTCACCATTGAGCTGAACTCTCCCATCAATCAAAAACTCAACGCTAGTTCCAGTCTCCCGATCCCAATCGAGGGTAGTGCGCTCTTTAATCACACCTTTGTTATGCTTGATATCCACCTCGACTACGCAAGAAACTGCTTTACGCATCTTACTCGTCTTGCTGATCACCCGCGCTCCGGTTGCACACGTCAGCTGTGCCCAGGTGGTCGCCGCAGAAATCCCAATCCCCTGTTGGCCCCGCGAACATCGGCCTTTTCCAAACTTAGAAGACGCCAGGTATTCACCAAATACTTTCGGAATATCGTCTTCATCGATCCCGGGTCCATTGTCCACGACTCGAACTCGAATTTGATCTGAATTCTTAAGCGAGCCTGCACCCACTTTTTCAACAGCGACAAAAACCTCGGGAAGAATCCCGCCCTCTTCACAGGCATCTAAAGCATTGTCGACCGCCTCTTTCAAGGTCGTCAAAACCGCTTTCACTTGAGAAGAAAATCCCACCTGTTGGAGATTTTTTGAAAAATACTCCGCTGTACTGCTGGTTGTAATTTTAGAGTTCCGAGGAGATGCAGTTTTCATTGGGCTGATTCAATCAGGAAACACGATCGCCTGTCAATCACCCCGGTGATCTTATCAATCACGCCAGTAACCTTGGAAACCAGCGACTCTGATTTTACGTAAATGACGCCTTCGGGACTGCTCGCAAGCTCTGAAGGCCTGATGATTTGGCCATTCGAAATTTCTGAAAGATCAAAGCGCCCCATCCAAGCCTGTCCAGACGCGAGACGAGAGGGATCGATCACCTCAAGAGCAGGTTTGTATTTTTCATTGGCCACGGGATCAAAGCTTTCTTGGGGGTTTGGGCCCCGGTCTAAAACCACCAAATATTTGCCGACTGAAGTCAGTGCGATGGGCCAATGAGCCGTAGTTTGAATCCTCGCCACCCGCAGAGTAGCTGGATCCACGGCAAGGACACTCCCAATCGCAGGCGCTGAGACAAAAACGGTCCCATCTGAATGGGTGTAAATCGCATTGTATCGGCCCCCTTCACCCTGTTCCCAGGGCTTGTATTCTAAGAGTGTTGTGCCAGACTTTCCTTCGAGAACCCGAATAATATTCAACTCAGAACTAAACATGCTCCGCAGAGCAATGGTAAAAACCTTTCCTGCGGATGCTGCGAGTAAATTGACCGTATAAGCATTATAGGGATCATTGCTTCCATCGGGTAACTTGGGTCCTGTCGGATAAGGGACTCCTGGGGTCAAACCAGGAAAAGAAAGATCAATTGGCAAAATGAGTTGGGCACCCGAATCAGACACATAAAGAGTCTGATTTTCAAGAGCCAGCCCAGAAGGACCAATCATCCCATCCACATTCTTAATGTTGATCTCTTTCACTACGCGCTTAAGACGCGTATCAATCACCGTAAGAAAATTATCTCGCGTGGTCGCGACAAAAAGAAAATCTCCATGAGCAACCATACCCTGTGGGACGGGCCGCACGGGAATCGAAGTGACAGTGTCTCTTTCAACGGCAAAAACTAGATTTTGACGAGTATCAGAAACATAGAGAACTCCCTGATGAAAATACAAGGTGCCCCAAAAGTTCCCAGGATGATCATTCATGATCTTGCTAAATTGGACGCCCCACGCAGGAGCTGCGGAATAAGAAAACAGAGCTAAAATCAGAAAACCCCACTGTTTCATGACACCCACCCTTCCCTTCTCACCGCACCCACAAGCAACCGTCTTATACTGGAAGAAGTGAAACTGTCATCATGCACTGAGTTATTTTAAATCCCGTACTGAGGGCTTGCCCTTACGCTTTCTTCCCCGTAATCAAGAAATGACCAAGCACGGTCACAAAAAGTCCCGCAAGGATGGGGCCCAGAAAAATCCCAGAAAATCCAAGTACTTGAATTCCACCAAAGACAGCAATAAAAGCGAGGAGTGGATGGAGGTTGCCGGCGCCCTTCAAGACCCAAGGCCGAATCACATTATCCAGGAGCATCACGGTTGTAGCCATGATCAGCAAGGCAATCCCACCAGTCCGATTTCCCACGATGAGCTGTTGAAATCCCACCCCGAAAGTCACTGGCACAGAGCCGATGAGAGGAATAAAAGAAGTGATAAAAACCGCAAATCCAATTAAAGCCAAATTGCCCGCATCTACGAACAAACACGTCAAAGTATAGAGCAAGCTCTGCACAAAGCCCGAAATCACCGTCGCCAAAATCACTGAACGACACATATCGCCAAAAGTTTGGATCAGACTCTCGGTCTGCTCTGAATTGAAAAAAGAATTGCGGCGAATGAAAAAAACCACTTTACGTCCATCCAGCAGAAAAAAATAATTACTGAGAACCATGATCGCAAAC
>JAHFAC010000382.1 GCA_023250755.1 Bacteriovoracaceae bacterium
GGATAAAGTTGAGCTTTTGAATGAGGGCAAACCCGTTCGAGGTTACCGTGTTTCTCCAGATGGCAAGAGCTTGGTTTTTTATACAGTAGATAATCAAGTTTTTTTGAAAAATTTGGATACCAAAGCCCGCCTCTCTGGGGCGCAGGACAGCAAAGAAGAGCGAAAGATTTTTGTAGACGGGGAGATCCTGGATTTTGTCGAGTTTTCACCAGATGGAGAGGTGTTGATTGCTGCCTCAGAAAAAGAAGTTTGGGCAATCAATAAAAATAAAAATGATATTTCCATCAGGCACCCTCAACCGGTCAGTTTTTTGCAATTTACCAATTCTGGAAATTTACTCATAGTTGAGAATGACAAAGCGCGTGCTACGAAGACAGTTTATCTCTGGAATAAAGAGTCAGGTGAAGAAAAAAAACTAATCACGCTTCGCGATCGTGATTTGCCCAAGCAGTTTACTTATGAGGGGCTTCCGATTCTCCTTGAGTCAACTTCTATTCAATTGCCTGAGTCCAATACTCCATCCCCTGTCCTCTCTGCAGTCCCGTCCTGGCCTAGGGGCTATCCTTCTTATCCTGCTTATCTTTCTTATCCTTCGTATCCTTCCTCTTATTCTTCTGGCTATCCTTCAGGTTTTCCCACTTCAGGAAATTCTTCACTTTGGCCCCAATCTACTTCTTATCCTCAAGGATATGGACGCTACTATCCCATGGCTCAGCCTTCTTCATCGCCCTGGTGGAACGGATCAAAGTACCCACGCTTGGTCTCCTATCCCGACTTTAGAAGGGAGCAGCTCGCGGGTGTAGGGGCGGCGATTTACAATTCGCATTCTATTCCCGCTGTGTTTGTGACTTCAGATCATCGACTTTGGCAGGTCACTAAAAAGGAGATTTGCATACCTGACATCATGGAAGTCCAAAGCGACTCGACTGAGCAAGCTTGTTGTAAGACCGAGCAGGATTATATTCCAGAAGTGAAGAGTCCTAGTTATATTTTGCAAAAGCAACTTTGCGATTTACCTTTTGACGAAAAGGCGTGGGAACGGTTACTGCCCCCTTTGCTAATTAGCCCTCTGTCTAGGGAATTGGCAGTTACTCTTCTTTTTCGGTTTCAGAAGCCAGGCGGATTTGATCCTGAGAGGCACCTCTCTCTATTTCTGGGCATTTTGAAATCAGACCTCGTTAAAGAGCATCCCGGCCTGATTCGAGGGGCACTTCAGAATATTTTAAATCAATCCTTCGAGCTTTATACCCATCTCTTGGAGAGGTATCCAGAGCTGCTTAATTTAAAATCAGATCAGAGTGGTGATTTGCGTTGTAGGACACCTGAAGAAGATCAGTTGATCGAAAAAAGTGTCAATCAATACCTAGATTTGCTTTTGGAAAAGTCTCCTATCGAGGCCAATTACCAGTATTGGAAAGTCTTAAAGCCACTGACCCCAGTTTTGTCGCATTTAAACCAAGCAAAAAAAGACGAACTGATTGATGTAATCTCAGAGAAAATAAAAAATGCTGCTGCCAACGATGTGTACTTTAATGGAATTTTTATTTCTAAACTCAGTGTGTTTTGCGACCAGGCAGTTAGGCCGCTTTTTGGTGAAAAGGTGAAATCTCTTACTGATTTATCGGTCGTGAATGATCACAATTACGCTAAGACGGTGATTCTTGGTGTAGCCGCACTCGATCATGTGACTGAAAATGGTACTATACGCGATAGCGTCCACGATGCAGGAGACGTCGTATTTGAAAAATATGGTTTTCATTCTTTGTCTTGGTATTTGTATTTAGCTGATCTTCAGGTGAGTAGTGCTCGAGCTGGACAAGTGGTTTTTGAAAAAAATATTGAGTGGCAACACGGAGGCGAGAAGTTTACTGCGAAAATCACGGGCAAGGCCAGTGGCGAATCAGACGCCACGGATACGGCTGCAACCGATAGTACTCCCAGTTACGAGTCGATGTGGAGGGATGGCGCGTTCACAGGGTTGGTTGTGACCGGATCCAATTTGAGTTCGCGCTTTGGCCAAGATGTGATGGATCTTTACCTTTGGTATTATCAAGACGAGGGATTCACTTTCACAGATGAGCCAGTGGCACTTTCTGATGTAAAGGGCTTTATTAAAAACCAAATTGTGAGTGGAAAATTGGATTATTTCATAAAAGAAGCTCATTCAGACGGAGATCTGGAGAACTTATTCCGAATAAATGATGCAGCACGGATGTTCAAGGGCGTGCGGACCCTCTCAGGCGGAAAGTCTGAGGTTATTTATCTATTGTTTCGAGATCAAACCAATAACCAATCATCGAATTACCTGACTAAGCAAGAGTTTGGCAGCTGGATCAGAGATCGAAAAGCGGCTGTTGATCAAAGAAAGGGAGGTCCACTCATTTACCTCAATAATAGCTGCAATTCCTACTCTAAAGCTTGTTCAGAGCTTGCAGCGGCGGCCTCACCTCTCCTCATCGAAATTGCATCTATTAGTTATGTCAACGCCACGCCACGCGATCCCAGCAGTCCTTTGCATCTGATTCTCAATGGATTGCGGCAGGGCTATAGTTATGGTCATTTGAGGGATTTTCTCACGACTGAAACGGGTGGACGCTATAAAAATAGCCTGGACCCTTATGGTCTAAAGTACAACCAATATATTTTTCCAAATGAACCTGACTATAAGAGCTATATCTGGAACAGAGTGAGAGGTGATTCTAGAAACCGTGGAATCCCTGTGGGCGTTTCAGTGGATATGTTAGATGCT
>JAHFAC010000036.1 GCA_023250755.1 Bacteriovoracaceae bacterium
ATCGGGTTTGAGCAGAGTATGATCGATCCGGGCAGCTAAAGATTCATTACCAGTGAGAATATGGGGTTGAAAGGGGCTCTCACTCGCGTGACCAATTCGATCTGCACCTTGGTGAATGAGATGCTGCCAAGAAGATCCTTCTTTTTCTGAAAGAGGAACACCTTGGGTGACAAGACGATGACGCACAGCTTCGGTAATTTGATCTACTAAATTTTCTGGTAGGTCTTTTGGCCTCTGCTCCGTGCGTTGCTTCTGTAATAAATTCAAGGAGTTTTCATCAATTTTCTGAGATAGAACTTGCTTACTTCCCCGCGGCTGAAACGCCATAATCGTCCCTTTCTTTGGGTAGTTCCTACTTTTTACTTGAAGTGTCAAGTCGGATTCGTTACCTCTTGGGAAAGGAAGGTTGGACATCAGAGTCTAATCTTAGTGATAATGATCTGGAGGAGAAAAAATTCCTCAGCCCCCGATTGGAAGCAAAAGATCGGGATATTGTTGCCCGGTTTGGCTTTAGTAGCAGGATTACTTGCAACACCGCGCATGGCGCGAGCCAATTCGGGAAATTCTTTTTGGGAAACCATAGGCATCAGCATTGCCGTGGGGACAGTTTTGGGAGCATCGACGTTGCCTTTTTACGATCAACCTGGAGAACATGTTTTGAATACGGGTTTGGGCGCCACAGCAGGTGTGCTGACCGGGGTTGGAATTCTTGTTTACGGGTTATTTCAGGGTAAGTCTTCAGAGAGTCTTGAAAGTGCGGGAATTTTTCCGCCTGGCCAGCCTCTGCCCAGAAGTTGCGCATTTGTGCCTGTTCACCTAACGTCCTACTGGATGCCTTTGGTTTCTGTAACTTGGTGATGGACTAGCTTCTACACCGAAGTGAGGAGACCGCTATGTCGACAGAATTAATCGTCAACGCATCGTTGCCAGAAACACGCATTGCCTTATTAGAGAATGGAGAGATTCAAGAGCTCTTGATTGAAAGAGCCTCTGGTAAGGGGATTGTCGGGAACATTTACAAAGGGCGTGTCACCCGAGTTCTTCCAGGAATGCAAGCAGCGTTTGTGGATATTGGCTTAGAGAAAGCTGCTTTTCTTTATGTGGATGATGTCTATGTACATTCTGAAATTTGGGAAGAAGAAGAAGGTTCAAATGTAGAGGCGCAGGGTGGCGAAGCAGAGTTATCGGGAGAGACGGCCGACGTAGTAAGTAGCCCCAGTGTTTCGAATGAAGCCGGGAATGAATCTCCAAAAGAATTACCAGCAGAATCACCAGAAGAATCACCAACAGAATTAGAAGATGAATCAGAGGATGAAGGGAACTCGGGACCTGTGGCTATGGGGCCTAATGAAGAACCTAATGAAGAAGATGACCAGCCCTCTGGAACAATTGCTCCCTTGTCGCAGGGAGTTGTGGAAGTAAAAAAAGAACAAGATCCGAAAAGCGAAACGGGGATTTCAACGGATGCTCAGTCTCGAGGGGGATACGCTGGACGAAATCGGAGACCCCGTCGTGGGCGGCGTGGGGGAAAGGGCCGGCGCCGCGTACCGGGAGATTCATCAGAGCAGAGTTCTCCTGAGGTCTATCCGTCCAATTATCAAGAGCAAGTTGCATCCGAGGGGGATACGGAATCCGATCGATCTGAACTCGATGTGATGGGATCGTCTGAAAAAAATGAGGGAGAGCTATCTACCTCAGAGCGTCCACAGCGGGACGAAACTCAAGATCCAAGACAAGTTTCCAATCCAACTGAGCCGGGAGGCAAGAAGCGTCGACCGGAGTTTAAGGAACAACGGAACCGAGATCGTCGAATTCGCCCGAAGACGATTCGAACCCCTCGTGGACAAGTCAATATTCAAGATCTTCTTCAAGAAGGACAAGAGGTCCTGGTTCAAGTTGCTAAAGATCCCATTGCGACCAAGGGTGCACGTTTGACCTGTCATATCAGTTTGCCAGGGCGTCATTTAGTTTGCATGCCCACGATTGACCATGTCGGGGTTTCGCGCAGGATTGAACGTGATGATGAACGCCGCAAGCTCCGTGATTTTGTAGATCGTAATCGGCCCAGAAATATTGGTTTTATTGTGAGGACGGCGAGCGGAAAAAATCAATCTGAGCGTCGATTAAAGCAGGATATTGATTATCTAACCCGGCTCTGGACCGAGATTCGCGAAAAAGCCACCACTGTGACGGCACCATCGCTTGTTTACGAGGATCTCAATCCGATTCTCCGTGCCATTCGTGATTGGGTGACTGAGGACATAGATAAGATCATCGTGGATTCACGCTACCACTACAATGACATCCAACGTTTTGTTTCTCACTTCATGCCTTCTCTCAAACAGAAGGTCGAACTTTATCATGGGGATATTCCGATTTTGGATGCTTACGGAATTTCTACGGAGCTATCACGCGCCCTAGAGCGCAAAGTTTGGCTCAAGTCGGGCGGTTATATCGTCATTGATCAGGCTGAGGCATTAGTGGCGATCGATGTGAATACCGGTCGCTATGTCGGGAAAAAGAATCTCGAAGATACAATTCTCAAGACCAATCTCGAAGCGGTTGAGGAAGTCGCTTATCAACTGAGACTTCGAAACTGTGGTGGGATTATCATTATTGATCTCATTGATATGGAAAAAGAGGAGAACAAATACCGTGTCTATCGTGCGCTTGAAGAGGCGCTGAAGAAAGATAGAGCTCGTCCCACGATCCAAAAAATTTCTGATTTAGGGTTGATTGAAATGACTCGTAAACGGACGCGTGACACGATGATCCGTACCCTCTGCGAATCTTGCACCCATTGTGAGGGTAAGGGATTCATTAAGAGCAAGCAGACGGTAGCTTATGAAGTTTTGCGCGAAATTGAACGCGTAGGGATTGATCGAAACATCAACAAAATTCTTGTTCAAGCGCATCCTGAAGTCATCGACATCCTTGCGATTGAAGAGCGGGAGACGCTGGATCAATTGGAGCGACGTTATCGCAAGCAAGTTTATCTGCAGGCGGTGCAAGATTTTCATCCTGAGCAATTTGAAGTTAGCTCTGAAAAACGAGACAGCGCCGTTCGACCACAAGAAACAAATCGTGAGGGAAGTGGATCCAGGCCACATTCTCAGCCCCAGGGATCACGCGCTCAAGTCGCAAGCCGCGAGATTCGTATCGAGCCTGTAGTGCCCGGAGTGCCTGAAGTAAAAGAAGAGGCAAGCGATGAGGGTGAGTTCTCCACATCTGCGCCGTCTGAGGTTATTTCTCAAGAGAATGGGGACTGGGATGGCGGTGAAGAAAAAAAGTCTCCCATTAAACCAACAATTATCATTGCTCCTGTAGTCCCTGTGACCCCTCTCTCAGATTCCGAGCGAGTGGTTCCCCGCGATTCTCAGCGAGATGTTCACGATGACTCGATATCTGAAGAGGATCGCCTGGCTTTTTTGAGGGCGCAAGCTGCCCAGGATGCAGCATTAGCCCAACTGACTTCATCCCAAAGTCGAAATGGCCCGGTCGGAGGATTTCAGCGGCAGACTCGGCCTGATGGCGGGAAAAATAACCGCGGTGGCTGGCAGAATCGGGGCAAACATCGAGGACGTCGAGACCGCAATAACGGCCGCTTTAATGGCAGGAATGATCAAGTCCGCGGACCGCAATTTGGGCGCCCCCCTGTGCCTTTATCTGGGGTGCCGGTGCCACTCCCGGTTCCCAACCCTGTGAGCACTTTAGAGTCGACACCAGTTGAACCAAAAACGGGAGGCAGCCAGGTTGAGGGGGGCAACACCGGCGGAAGTGGATCTGGAGGAGATGTACCTCCTAGTTCTACGGGTTTTTCACAGCCACCGGTTTGAGACGGCGTGACTGCTTCGACATTTCGGCTTAGAATTAAGGTGCCTCGTTCGGTTGTTGTGGATGGGCATGAAAACAGTCGCGAAGAGTTCCACTTCTGGATTTGGGATCGACTAGGACCACTGGGCCTTCTGGGAATTCATGAAGGCACCGTCTTAAGCGAAGAGGCACAAACTCGAGAATTTAACACGGAGTCGTGGACGGTAGATTCTGCTCTAGCGCCTCGTGAGCGAGATTGGATTGCTTCTCAAGAAATCGAAGACGTTGAACTTTATTTTTTGACCCAAGAAGGTGCTGTCGAAGCTCTTAATGTTTTTCGGAATATACAGGGAATCCAGCTCTCAACTTCGGTCGAAGAGCAAGTGGCTGAGGATTGGGATGCAAAGTGGAAAGCATCGTTCACTGGAGTTTCAGTCCAACCCTGTTGGTTGATTTTACCCCCTTGGGTCGAAGCCCCGAAAGCCAGGATGGAGGGTGGGACAGCGGGCACAAAGGAAATTTTGCTTCGCCTCAATCCTGGAGCTGGATTTGGCACGGGCACACATGAAACCACACAGCTTTGCCTCGAGGCTTTAGCTGGACTAGGCAAGATGGACGGATGGCATGTTTTAGATTTTGGGAGTGGTTCTGGAATTTTGTCGATCGCGGCAGCACTTTTAGGTGCCGAAGTCGATGCGGTCGAGATTGATTCGCTTGCGATTGATAATGCACGAGAAAACGCAAGCCTCAATCAGATTGAGAGTAAAATTCATTTTGCTAAAAGTCTGGGCACACCAACACAGAGATATCAACTGATCATCGCAAATATTTTAAAGCCTGTTTTGCTGGAGTTTGCACCGCAATTGGTAGAGCGATTAATGCCGGATGGTGCGTTGATCCTTTCAGGTTTAGTGGAATCTGATGTTTCCGTCGTGGCCGGCCGGTATAGCGAGTTATTGAGTGGATGTAGCTTTAGAGTCAACTTACTAGGCGAGTGGCGGGCGTTGCTGTGGACGTCTGATGCCTATCATTAGGTTTTTGTTGTCCAGTACACATTTTATTGTTAGAATGGTGTATGAAACGAGGAGTAGTTTATGGGCAGAACTAATGTGGTGATTGATGATCGACTGATTGAGCAGGTGATTGAATTAACTGGAGCAAAATCAAAGCGAGAAGCTATTGATATTTCGCTACGCAGAGTTGTGGATTATGGCATTTTTCATAAAGCACTTCGTAATGTTAAAGGTGCATTGAAATGGAAAGGTAATCTGTCTCAATGGCGCCAAAGACGCACATGATACGCATATGATTTTAGTCGATTCTTCCGTGTGGATTGCCTATTTTAGCCAGAAAAAATCCACTGCGGCTGATTTTCTTGATAAGAATTTAGACGATGGACAAGATGTGGTCACACTGCCTCTCATTATTACAGAAGTACTTTCTGGTTTTAGGGATGATAAGGATTTCAAGGCAGCTCATGCAGTCCTTACAAAGGTTCCCATTGTACCAATCAGCTTTGAAACTTATATTCGAGCAGCTGAGCTTTATCGAAAATTAAGAAAAAAAGGCATTACAATTCAAAGTCCGGTTGATTGTTTGATTGCTCAGGTTTGTTTGGAAATAGGGGCATCAATTTTTTCTTTAGATAAAGATTTTAATAAAATCAGCCTAAATACCTCACTTCAGTTAGTGGTGCGCTAGAGGGATGAAGATAATGATTTGTGGGCAGTCTGATGTAGTTGATGCCCTTAAGAATTTGCTTCTCTACCTTTTCCAAATAATAAAATCTTCAAACGCGCCTATTTTTTTAAAGCCATTCTCAATTAATTGATTTTCAAGCTCAGTAGGAACGTCGCCAAAAACTGTCGAGACGGAGTTGTTATTGAAGGCTTGTAGCGTCATCTGAATTTGACTGATTAAGGCAAGAGATCCATTCTGAGAGAAAGGGAATACATTAACGACTTTGGCCCTATAGGCTAGTAAGTGACTTAGGGGGTAGATGATCCCGATTTTTTCTCCGAGGAGTGTGTGAGCTCGAATGATTTCAAGGAGCTTTTTTTCTCGAGTGACATATTTTTCTGTATTGAGGGCCAGTCTCCTGAGTTCGGCTACAGGCGATGGAATGCTAAAAGCCTGTGGGATCAGGTAAATATAGCCCATAAAAAGCAATGAGTATGGGATCAAGCGAATCAATTTTTCTTTTTGGTCAAGGCTGCCCCAATTCTGCCGCTGCTGAAAAGTTTTCCATGACAGCAGCATTAATGAGAAAATCCAAGCCGGAAAAATAGCGACTAGTACTTCCCAATGTGATCGTCCAACATAATAAAAAAGAGCACCGGCGCCAAATACTCCGCTGAAAATCAATAGGCCGTTTTCTAGGCGATGCATAAATATTTCATTTGATTTTAGAGTGTTGGGTTGATCGTGAAGAGAGAGTTGTGTTGAAATCGCTGTAAAAATAGATCCAATAAAGGTAGCCAAGATAATAAAGTGCAACCCGAACCCAGGTAACGGAATCATGCAAAATCCATAGAGGGCAAAAATCTTTTGAAAGAAAAGAAGCTTAGAAAAATTAAGGATTTTTCCAGAGTGGAGGTAAGTAAGAATTAAAAATAGGAGCGTGGCACAAAAACCACTTCCCATGAGGAGTAGTAGAGGTTTAGTGAGATTTTTTATTTTCCGATCCATAGTGCTAGTTTCAGTGAAAAATACACAAAGAATCGCGGCTACACAGGCAGGAACCCCGAAGTCAGCGTTGTTGATTGCTGCTAGTGTTGCCGTAAATAAGATAAAAAATATTTTTCTATCAGATGGGCCAGAGAGGTAATTGGACATCAGAAATAAAACAAGCCAAGGCCAGAAATAGCGAAGGGGACCTACTGCAAAGTAATTGAAAGGATTCAATTGATGGATATCGCTTGATCCATGGATTGGAAAAAAACTGAGCCCACAAACGGGAAGATATAGTAATAAAGCCAGCCACCCATTTTGAGTTAATTTCTTGAAGACAATAAAAATCATCAAAAAACCTAAAAGAGAAAGCCCAGCAAGAATGAAGGAGTAAGTGGTGATGCTTAGGTCAAAAATTCTAAAAAATGGCAAGAGCAAGTAGGGGCTCAAAGTTTGATATTGGGGAAAAAAATCAACCAAGGGCGTTCGTCCATTCAGAAGCGCTGCAAATTCATTCAAAGTATAAGGTAAATGATACTGGATATTGTCGGAAGTTTCACTGAAGCTGCCTTCCGTAAATAGCGACGGGAGGAGGCGGATTATCGTGTAAATAAGCATCATTACTGTTGGCGCAGCCGAAAAAAGAGAGGAGGAGGTAGTCAATCTGTTGCGCTGGCTGTTGTACTGGTTTTTAATTTTGATCCAAAAATTTTTAGGTGTCACTGAAAGTATCGTGAGAAGAATCAAAGCTGAGATATTTTGAAAGCCAGGAAAGTAAGAGTGAATATGCTGATTCTGAGTGATCAGCATCGCTCCAATAAAGATGACGAATCCAGCCTGGATTGCCAGAGCCAAGGAGTAAGCCTTGTGAGTGACCCAAGATAAATTTAAAAACAAAAAAAACAGCAGGGGCGCAAGAACGATCGTCAGCACGTATCTCAAGTGTTCAAGTGACTCAGGCGCACAGTCAGGAAGTGCTCGATGAATGAAAATCTGCTCTACCGGGGGGAGTTGTTTTTTGAAGTGAAGAAAGAAAGGTGCAATCCAGAGCAAGAGAGGAATCAAGACCAGAACACTTACAGCGGCAGCAAGCCAAGAGCGGGTTAATGTTTGGAGGGACAGCGGCTTTTGTGACAACATCGTCTACACCTACTTCATAAACAAAAAAGCCTGCCATCTTCCGCGTTGGCAAATGTAGCGATTGAGCTTCCACGTGGGATTGCGCCAGAGACGATTTAAGAAGTAGCCATCCCAAGTCATCCAGACTGATTTGAGTTCGGGGTATTGTAATGCGGATGCATCGATGTGACGTTCTTCAGTACGAAGGGTCTCGGTGACTACGACCGCTTCAGCATCCTGTCCATGTTGGATGGCGAGATCTGCACGTTCCCAGAAATCATTGGTACGGCTGAATTCCCAATCGGGATGGTGGCGAGAGAGTTCAATTAAGATATCAGGAAAAGTAGGTCCCCAGATACGAAAGGGTTTTGGGTGTTCGAGTGTTTGTTCGAGTTGAGTGAGTCGTTTATCTACACAGTTTACGAATTGATGATAAGTATCCCAGTTCCAACTCTCGCTTTGATTCATTTGAAGGGTTTGGTCGATATCCGTATAGGCAAAAGCTGCTGTCATCGGAATCAGCACTGCTATTAGGCCCTGTAAGGCGAGCCGTTTTTTAGGCAATGAGCGCTGAACCCAAAGACGAAGAGCAGCAATTCCAACAAAAGCCCAAATCGCAAGGTGAATATAGTAAACAAACCAAACCTCGGGCTTGGATCCCCAAAGCCAGATCGTGCCAACAATCCAACCGGCTGCCGGGGCGAGGGGGGGGAGATCTGAAGCCGTGGAGGGATAGTTTTTGTCGGAGGGATCGACAACGCTCGCTTTTGGCGTCATTCCTTTCCAAGCGAGGGCGGGTTTTAGAGCCGGAATAATCAAGCCCCAGAGCAAAGCCAGGAAAATGAAAAACCAAAGACCGACTGAAACCCAGTGAAGCAGTGAGGCGGGCCAAGGCACGGGATTTCCCATTTGTTGAAATAAGCTCCCGAGAGCTTTATCCATACTGGTGAGCCAGTCGTTTGGGACAGCAAGCCGGGTCCATTGAGTTTCCATTTGATGGACAAAAAGATTGAAATGAAGGAGTACAACGGCTAGCCAGGGTGAAAGATACAAAACCGTTCTGCCTAGAGTCGCTAAAATTTTGCGGGGTGATTGATTAATCAGGCCGAATGCCACCATAAAGAGCAGGTGGATTGCGTTGAAATGCGCGTAAGCTGACAACGCAAGAAGTGCTGAGACCGGATCCCACAGTCCTTTTGCCTTGAGTCGGTTTGGAAAACCAAACGAGAGTCCAAGTACCAGCGCCATCCCAAAAAACCCAATTAAGGATTCGGGTCGGACCAAAACTGAGGCCCAACGCATTTCTGGGTCAAGCGAAAATGCCAAAATAATGATCGCTGCAATTGCTGCGGACAATCCTTTTCTATAGAGTGCACCTACGAGGAGTGCACCACTCAAGGCCCAGGCCCCGAGTGGCCAGATTTTAATCGCAAAGCTTCCGTCAATTCCAAGCCAACGCCCAATCCCGATCAAGATGGGATAAAGCGGCATGGTATTGAAGTTGAAGATTCGGTAAGTGGGTTCAAATGGCGCTTGTGGGAGCATCACCCAACGGGGGGGCCATTTAAAAAATTCTTTAGCAACAAAATAGAAAGCAGAGTCATCTGGCCAAGGGACTGGGACAAAGGCCAGGGGTGAGAGCCAAATCCAGAACATGACTGCGATCGGGAGAAGGCAGAGCAGTCCCAAGGTGCTATTTGAAAACTTCAGGGTTTTGGATTTTTTCAATTTTTTATTTTCCATTCTGCATGTGAAAAGCTGGTCCGTATTCTCCCGGCAATCCATGATTCACATGAACCAGGATCAAAAAATGGACTGTTGCAATGGCTGACAAGATACAACAAGCCCAGGCTGCGGTCTTTAGAGTTTTTTGTAATTTTATAGAGGATCCCTTGGATGAAACAGCCCACCCCATTCCATAGTAAACCCAAGGAAGAACACCCAACCAGTAATGGATATAAGTCCCCAGCCTCATAAAAAACAGGGCAATGGGAGTAAAGAGCAGAAGGCAGAGCGCACCGAGGAGTATTGGATTTTGGAGCGCCTTTCGCCACTGGCAAGTCATGCGGATCAGGCAGATCCAAAATAAAAATGCTCCAAGCACCGAAGAGAGCAGCGTCCAAAATACAGTGAGTTCTAAAATAAGGCTGGGGGAATACTGGCGCATCCAGCTGAGGGCTGGTCTCAGATAAAGGGAGTAGATTGAATAGGGAGTCGGGAGTGTCGCCTCCATTTTGACAATATTCCAAAGTTGATCCCAGGCGAGGTGCGGAGTCGATGCCCCAGGTCTAAAAAAACTCTCGGAATGGAAAAGCATCAGGGCGAAGTAAGGGATAAACGTAATCCAGCCCAAAAGGCTTCCCCAGAGCCAGAATCGATTGGGTTGCGCGGATCGCGGAAAAAAATCCAGTACGACTCCAATAAAGGCAAGGGCAGTTCCCAAACCTCCAAAGAAGATCCCGGGGAGGTACATGTGGCCACTGATCACTAGAGTGAATCCGGAGAGGAATAAAAATAAATTTCTTCGTTTTAAAAAGTGAGCGTCGATAGCCATTGCCAAAAACATCGCACTGAGGCTCATCCAGCTTGCCACGAGATCGGGATTCCAGATTTTGCGAGAATGAATCACCCAAGCCATGCTCGTGGCTGACAACGTAAAGCCCAGTAAGGCCGGGCGTGAGTGCCGTAAAAACCAGAGAGGAGCGGCAATTGAAAGGGCATTAAAGAGAGCGATCGCAAATCCAAAAGTAAGGGGCTCAGTCGCTCCCAAAGAAATCCATCTCACCCAATAAAAAAAACCAGCTGATGGGGTAATCCCTGAGTGGTAAGAGGGCGTAACTCCCACCTGAAAAGGGCGTGTACCCAGAGTTGCGATGAGTTGGGCGATGTCTTTTTCATCTCCCTTAAATTCCATGTCTCCGATCCATACCAGTCGAAGAGCAAAGCAAATGAAAATGACCGCCAAAGCAAGCAGGGTCTGGGGATCGAGTCTGTTCTTGAGAGCCATGAAATGGAGTCGCATTTTATGTGAACGATGATACCAAGGAGCGAAAGTCTCTGGTATGACAAAATAGTGATTTTCCGAAAGCTGAATCTTTCACGTCACGCGCCTTGGCTTCTTTCAATGGTATGTGTTGGGGTTTACTGGTTTTGGATTCATCCTCCGAGTTTTAACTTCATCGGACATACCGAAGATCTCTGCATCGA
>JAHFAC010000383.1 GCA_023250755.1 Bacteriovoracaceae bacterium
CGAAAAATAAATTTTGCGCACCTGATTTTCTACAAGAGGCATAGTCCTCGGCATCAATGAGATTGGGGATGATGTGGACGTCTGCCTTGGGTGCCAGAGTCTCGAGGCGGCGCGCATCGACCTCAGAGGTCGCGATGACCAAATCAGCTAAAGAGCAAAAACGAGCTTCATAATAGAAGCACTGAAGGGCGATGGGGATTTTAGGCCAATCCTTCCAAGATGCAACTGCGCCTTTCATGAGGACATCGCTTTCGACATTGTGCTCATCCAGTACAACTCTGTAACCGAGTGAGTGAGCGAGTGGAATGTATTGAGCCATGGCCAAGCGATCGACCCAAAGAAGTTTTTTGGGGGCTGCGCGATCTTGAAGGGCTTTTGCCATTTCGGGACTGAAACCATTGACGACGTAGGGACGAAAGGGTGAAAAAATGCGACGATAAAAAGGTGTTTTTTCTTTTGTGATGGCACTAAGACGAAGTCCTGCCGAGGTGTGGCCAGCGGAGGTGCCAAAACAGAGGACTTCGACCTCTCCTTTTTCAAGCAAGAGGTGAATGAGACTTGAATTGCGAATTTTTGCGCCTCCGTGGGCAGAAAAAGGCGACTCAGATGTCAGAAAGACGGTTTGAAGGGGGTGGGATTTCATCGCTGGAGGCTCCCTTTTTCAACGAGGGCCTTTGCAATTTCAGGCCAAGAAAAATTTTTTCGGTAGTACGTGTTTCCATTTTGTCCCAAAGTTTTTGCACGCTCAGGATCAAGCAGGAGTTGGAGGCAGCCCTCGGCATAGGCGATGGAATCCTGGGCCGGGGTGATCAGGCAGAAATCGTCCCAGGGAACACTTGGGTTAGACGACCAAGCCCGCGTTGTGGCAACTGGCTTTGCATGTTCAAACGCGGCCATGACACTGGTTCGACGAGTTGAGACTCCATCCAAAAGCGGCGCCAAGAGGAGGTCGGCTTTTTGAATCCAGTTCGAAACATCTTCCTCAGACAAGTATCCTAGCGCTTGAACTGAGTTTTTAAGATGCGCATAGGGACTGCGCTCAAGCTCGGGTTTGAGTCGATCTTCGGTGATTCCAATAAAAAAAAGCAGGGCTGAATTTTTTCCGAGTTCTTTTTGAATGCGCTCAAGGGCGGCAAAGGCATGGTTAAAGAGATTCGTTGGATGCGCCCCGCCAAAGTGAAGAAGCACTCGTTGCGAAGGGGGTATCTCGGGTAAGAGCGGGGCATGTGTGGATTGCGTGAATTTCCGGATATTGGTCCCAACGGGTGTCCAGGAAAAATCCTTTTTTCGCCAAAAGAAAAAGCGGCGGTAGCGTTGACAGTGTAGTTCGTAGGTGAACGTGATGTGATCGACCACCTGAGTGAGTGCTAAAAATTGCAAAAAATGCGGAATTCCGAGCAAGACCCCGGCTGGAGTCAAATGGAGCGGGTAATGGAGCTCATGGGTGATGAGAATCGTGGGCAATCCGAAGCTCTTTCTGAGCAGTCCGATCCAAAATGGGAGGAGCGGGTGAACCCCCCGGCTGCTAGGCGCAAAAAGATAGGGGGTGTATTGAATCAGAAATGCATCAGGTTTCCAAATCCGTGCTTCTTGAGTCAGTTTTCTGAGGGTGAGGTGATTCCAGGGGCGGGGTGAGCGAAAAACAGAAAGCCCCGGGATTGCAGCGGGAGACTCTTGGAGTGTCCAAACAGCAACAGAATGCCCTTGGCGAATGAGTTCGCGACAGAGATTAGCAGAATAATCTCCCACACCACATCGATCTGGCGGAAAAGTGGGGCTGATCATGGCGATGCGCATAGGGTAGCCACTAGGATAGCGAAAAGAAGAGCAATCGTCGAGAGCGCAAAACTCCTTGCGCTCGACTCTTGTCGGTGCATAAATGGAATGAAATGAGGAATGCTACGGAATCCATCTCCTTTTCCCGCTCTGCTCCTCTCTTTCCATCTCGGCTCAGAGTCCTCGGGGTGGCGACTCAGGGGACAGGGGGCGATGATGAGGCGAGATTGCGCTCTTTGTTAGAAAACTTTCATTCGGAGTTCTTTCCTTTTGATCGGGCCAAAAAAAGATCGAGTGGGATCAGTCTTTTTCAGAAAATTAGACGCGATCGGCCTGACTTAGTGGTTCTGGAGGGAACCGGACTTGCCGGCGGGATCGCTGTGATTTTTGGGCGGCTTCTGGCTAAAATCCCCTATATTTTGAGTAGTGGTGATGCGGTTGGCCCCTTTGTTCAGGCGCAGGTTCCAACTGCAGGGCCTTTTTTTAAATTTTATGAAAAAATTTTGATTCGTCTTTCGGCTGGCTTTATTGGATGGACCCCCTACCTCGCGGGACGAGCTCTCACCTTAGGCGCTCCGCGCGCGATGACAGCGGCGGGTTGGGCTCCTTCAGTTCTCACGGAGGGTGAGCTTCGGAGTTATCGGCAGAGTATTCGTCGGGAGTTAAATATTCCGGAAGAGACGATTGTGGTCGGAATTGTCGGTTCGCTCGCATGGAATAAGCGGGTCGGTTATTGTTATGGTTACGAACTGGTTCGTGCGATTCAGCGTGTTTCGCGTGCTGATGTGAGAGCGTTGATTGTTGGCGATGGCTCAGGCCGTGGAGAGTTAGAGAGGCTGGCAGGCCCAGCGCTCGGGAAAACTGTATTGATGACTGGACGTGTTCAGCGTGATCGAGTGCCTGTGTATCTCGCCTGTATGGATTTTGCGAGTTTACCCCAGAGTCTGGATCAAG
>JAHFAC010000384.1 GCA_023250755.1 Bacteriovoracaceae bacterium
AAACCGATTCAGCTAAAGTCGCCTAAACCTGATCAAGCTTATTATTATTGGGAAAAGCCAGATCCTTTCACTTTAGAGTGGGGGAATGACCCATTGGTTGAGGAGCAAAGCCAGGGAAACACCTATCTATTGGAAGTGGCTAAAGACCTTGAATTTAAAACAAAATTTATATCAGAAAAAAGTTCCAAAAATTTAGCTCAAAGTGCCCAGCTGGGTATTGTCCCAGGATCCTATTATTGGCGAGTGAGCATTGTTTCTAGCAACGGGGAGCTGCTCAAAGTGAGTGCTGCTTTTAAATTCACTCTCGGTGTTTATCCGCCGCTTCAACCCCCCTCGGCGATTTTTCCAGCATCTGGAAGTGTTTTTGATTTAGTTCATGAAGGCAAGGATCCCATTCTTTCCTGGTCCAAGGTATTAGAGGCCCATGCATACGAGGTCATGGTCATTTCAGACTCTGCGGAGCAACGAAGAACTCCTGCGGGAGCAGTGGTCGCTCAAACTCTTGTGACTGAGCCGGTGCTTCGTTTGAAAGGATTAAAAGAAGGGACCTATGCTTGGGCTGTCAGGGCGATCGATCCTTTAAAAAGAAAAGGTGAATTTTCTCAAAAGAAAAATTTTAAAGTAACCTTTGGCCAACTGCTTGCTGCTCCTGAGACGCTTAGTTCGGAGGTCCAATGAAAGATAAAATAACGCGAGTTTCGTGGACCCTCGCATTATCGCTTTTTTTTGTACCGCTGTCTTCTGCCTATGCCAAGAAAGTCTCGATCCGGTGGCAGGAGATTTCTGGAGCGATTGCGTATGAGCTCCAATTTCAAAAAAATCAACGCTTTTTTCAGAGCAAAACCGTAAACCAAACTCAATGGACGGGAGATCTTCCCACGGGGTATTACTCCTATCGTTTAAGGGCGGTGGATCGGATGAGTCGAGCGGGACTTTGGGGGGTCCCTCGTTCATTAGTGGTGATGCCAAGTGCTCCCGAACTTTCTGAGCCAGTTGAGGGCAAGGTATTTTCTTATTTTGAACCCAAAGGTGAAGCTTTGCTGAAATGGCAGGGGATTGAGGGTGTGAAAAAATATCGAATTCAAGCGAAGAAATCAAATGAGGCCGTACTCCAAACCCTGGTGGAAAAAAATGAGCTCCTTTTGAAAGAGTTGCCACCAGGCCAATACACTTGGCATGTGCAAGCGGTAATTGAGGCTGATCGCAACATGCAAACAGCACTGACCCAGAAAAGCTGGGACGGCAAATCGAGCTCAGATCGGACTTTTATCATTGAGCAATCTCAGCTTGCAGCGCCAGAGCCAATCCAGCCCCTGGGCGAATTGGCCCTTCCGAAAACCGGTAAGCTAAGTTTTAAATGGAAAAAAGTAGAGGGGGCAAAAGCTTACGAGGTCAGGCTTGAGAGGCAGTCAGAAATACAGCGAAGGCCTGCGCAGGTGAGGGCACAGGTGAAGGCGTTTAAAACCGCCAATGATTCTTTGGTTTTGAATGTCCCCGAAGAAGGCGATTATTCCTGGAAAGTTCGCGCGATCGCTTCACAGGCAGGACCTGAGTCGATTGCAAACTTTAAGCTGGACCGAGATTATGTCTCTAAGAGCGGGAGTGGTTATGTAGCGGTTTCGACGATGCTCGCACCTTATAATTACAAAATTTTCAGCCCGGAGTTCGCTAACTTTGAGGCAAATACCAGCTCCCAGGCCATTACTTCACGTGTCAGCGGGGAATATTGGTTCAAGCCTGAATTAGCGGGTTACATGGGATTGGATAGCACGGTTTTTTCAATCAATCGTAATAGCTATAATCGCTTGAGTTATGAGGCGGGGGGAAAGTACCATTTCAGTCTTGGACAGGCCAAGTTGGGATGGTTTTTGGCTCCTAAGATCGGTTTAGAGGGGCGCGATTATCATCGCTTGGTGGTTCCTGATCAAAATCAACCTAATGCTCTGTCCTCCACTCGGATCTCGGTGCTGGGTGTAGCCTCCGGAATCGATTTGAGAAGGCAGCTGAGCGAGCGCTGGAGTTTGGGTGTTAAATTTTCATATTTTGTCCCTTTATCCATTTCTGGAACCAGTTATTCAAGTCAGATCACTACGGATTTATCGTATCGAAATTTGAATTTAGGAGTTCAGGGACTCTATTGGATGGCCAAGAATTGGGGGCTAGGTTTAGGGGCTTTTTGGGATCAACGTTCGATCAGTTTTCGCCCGGCTGACGAGTCTCGCCTTAATTCAGAGCTGATCTCCATGGATGCCGTTTATTTTTTTGGAAGCCTTGTTTACAGTTTTGGAAATTAAGCGACATCCATAGATCATCGCCTTAAATTCCCACCTTCAATATTTTTATCGCTTGTTGAAGTTTTTGAGGGTCGAAATATAAATAGTAAACTTGATCGAGTTGGAGGAGAGCCCAGCGTTGACGCTCTGAAAGAGATCCCTTGCCTTCTGCAATGAGGTTGTCAAACCGGTCAGCAATAGAAATAATTCGCGTCAATTCATTAATGGAGTGACCTCTTAATTTTTTTGGATACCCACTGCCGTCAAAGCATTCATGATGTTGAGAAACGATGGTCTTAACTTCTTGCGGGACTTTTTCTTGCGTATCGAGGACTCCCAAGCCCAAATCGGGATGAGCCAGCATCTTAAAGTCAACGGTTTCCTGCGAGTCGCTGCTTTCTATCGGTACTTTTGATTTTCCGATGTCATGAAGGAGCCCGCC
>JAHFAC010000385.1 GCA_023250755.1 Bacteriovoracaceae bacterium
TTTACGAAGTTCCTTTTCTCGGGGGCAAAAAGCCTGACTATCGAATGGGTCTCACTTTTATTGAAAGAAAAGGGGCTGTGGGTTTTACCTTTAGCTGCGTCACCTGCCATGCCGGAAATCTTTTTGGGAAAAGAATTATCGGATTAACCAACCGTTTTTCGCGAGCCAATCTCTTTATCTTGGCCGGAAAGAAAGCAAGCCAAAAGATCCCAGGAGCACTTTTTAAGTACCTGAGCTCAGCCAGTGATAAAGAAACTTGGCTTTTTAACCAGATGAAGAAGAATATTCGTTCTGTAGAGGATCGTCCACCTGTTGTTCTGGGTTTGGACACCTCACTTGCCCAAGTGGCGCTCTCGCTGGCGATTCGAGCAGATGATGAGTATGCTACCCGGTCAGAGCAGAATATACTTTTTCCAAGAAAAGAACCCTTGGCGGATGAGGTCGCTGATAGCAAGCCCGCCGTTTGGTGGAATGTTAAATACAAGAATCGCTTTCTTTCCGATGGTTCCGTAGTTTCAGGGAATCCGATTTTTACCAACTTTTTATGGAACGAGCTGGGTCGCGGTACGGATCTTATCGAGCTCGAGAGCTGGCTTGATTCTAATTCAAAAACGGTAGCGGAGCTTACGACCGCAGTGTTTTCCTCAGAGGCTCCTCGGTACACTGATTTTTTTCCACCTGAGAAAATTCACCTCGATCGCGCTCAAGCCGGTGAAAAGGTTTTTTTGAAAAATTGTGCCGCATGTCACGGAATTTATCAGAAAGCGTGGAGTCTCCCGAACTCTGGTGAGTCGCCTTTGATCAAACAGCTTGAAACCATCGAAGTTCGTTATCATGAAACCACACCTGTGATGGATGTGGGGACAGATCCCAGTCGCTATCTCGGAATGAAGTCATTAGAGCGAGTGTTGAATCCCTTGGCTCTCTCCAAAAAACATGGGATCGTGGTCCGCGTTCAAAAGGGGTATGTCCCACCACCGCTGGTGGGAATTTGGGCTCGTTGGCCTTATTTTCACAATAATTCGGCTCCCTCGCTTTGTGCGGTTTTGACTCGATACGAGGATCGTCCGAAAGCCTACTTCGCTGGCGCGGCGAACGATCCTGATCTAGATTTTGATCAGGAGTGTAATGGATATCCACGTGGGGATCGCGTGCCTAAAGAGTGGAAACAAAATCGAGAGGTTTTTTACGACACGAGCCGAAAGGGAATGAGTAATCGGGGGCATGACGTTGGAATTTACATCAAAGATGGCAAAGAGCTTTTGAGTCCAGAAGAAAAAAAGTCACTGATCGAATTTTTGAAGACGCTCTAGTATCGCACCAATCAAGGGCGCACATCTTCTTTAACGATCACTGGCCGCGCATCGTCTGGAGATGCTTCAATTAAGACGTTTTCGAGACTGACCTGATCCACATGGCGAAAATAAAAACCTGAAGCCGGGAGGTCGCCCCAAAGATCTGGATCTGGGTATTGGCCGTCGTATTCTGGAGGCGAGGGGCGCTCACTTAGCCCGTCTTGCTCACCTAGAGTGACGATGTGGATATTTCGGAAGACGAGATTTTTAGGGGCATATCGAAGACTTCTGGGCGCGTACCAGGCAGGGCGCAGTTTCACTCCTGAGATGGCCGATCCCCATGTGTGTTGCATTTGATCTCCCGTAATATTTTCAAAAACTATTTCGTCGATCGTCCCGACTTTAGGTGGGTTGCCTCTTTTTCCCAGTAAAACGAAGATAGCAGAGCCAGCATTGTGAAATTGGATATTTCTAAAAACAATGTTTGAGATGTCAGCACCGTCCACTGATTCAACTGCTATTGCGGCTTTGTCTACGTTCTCAATCGTCATTGCATCGAAAATGATATTTTTGAATTTGCCCACGCTCGCAGTCCCGAATTTAATCCCGTTAGAGGTAGTAGATTTCAGGACTTTAGAGTTTCGGACAACTACATCCTCTACGCCGCGTGCTGTGCCACTTTTTAGGCAAATGGCATCATCTTCTGAAGTGATCTCAGAATCTTCGATGAGGACGCGGTGGCAATCGACCAAGTCAATTCCATCTCGGTTTCCAGAAAGGGTGGAGTGAATCTTTACGTTACGGATGATTAAGTCATCTGTTTCGAGATTGACGATAGACCACATTGCAGCATTTTTGACCTTTATATTTTCGATCGTTACTTTTGAAGATTGGGTGATGTAAATGGGCATGGGACGTTTTTGCTCTGGGACGGATGTGCCAATCCATTTTTTGATGTTTCCGTTGCCGTCAATGGTACCGCCTCCTTCAATCACTAACTCACTTGCCCTTTCGGCATAGACCAAGGCTTTACGGCAGGTTTTTAGCTGGGTATTGTCAGTATTAGGTTGTGTGTCTGGGTAGTCCTGATCGTCTTGCGTTCCTTTGAGCGTAGCGCTTGGCTCAATGACCAGCTTCATCCTACTTTTCAGGCGGATCATTCCAGAGAGAAAAACCCCGTCGTGGAGGCGGACGCTTCCACCGGTACCTGTGCAAGCGTCAATCGCAGATTGAATCGCGCGGGTGTCTTTTGTTACGCCATCTCCCTTGGCCTTAAAATCCATGACATCACAGACGGGCGGTGCAGCTAAAGCATGGATTGAAGCTGTATAAAAAATTAAATAAAATATTGAATTTCTGACTGCTTTCATCGAGCGATACCTCGGCATATTAGTAAATTATTAATAAATAAAAAT
>JAHFAC010000386.1 GCA_023250755.1 Bacteriovoracaceae bacterium
AGACGCGAACCACGTGCAGTCAAGCGCCGCCCCAAGCTCACCCGTTGGCTCAAAGTTCCACGCGCCGAGGCTCGCAAAGCCTTGCAGTGAAACCATCTCACCCTAAAGGAAGCGCCATTGCGCTTAGTCCTTCTTGTTTGATTTATGAATGAGCCAACCCAGCGATCTACATTAGCGCGGTGGAGATGATTTACCAAGATCATGAATTGTTGGCCCGCCCTTTAGCCAGTCTACCTTCCAACCATCTTCCAGAATTATGACTGCTTTGGCACCAGCGGGTACCCATGCTTCGTGAACGAACTTGCCAGGCATGTAGATGTATCCGTTCTCCTTAACTTCAAAGCGCTTCCCGTCGCGTTCAAAAAGATGCGATCCGCCGAGAATGATGTGCGTCTCACTTTTTTTGTGCGTGTGCTTGGGGATATAAATTGCCTTCGGAAACTCGATCATAAGCGTTGTCGCTTTCGTCTTTGGATCAACTCGTAGAATAGAAAACCTTGGAGAGTCTTCGCCGAGATCGGGTAGCATCTTTTCCCATTTCAGGTCTTCCTCGTTTTTAAGGACGATTTCATCGGAAGCAGCATTCGCGTTCAGGCAACCAATTGCGAGTAAGGTTAGACAAATGGTCTTTATCATGATTGAAACTCCTTAAGTTTGGTTGTGAATCGTTACAACTTGCAAGATTTTTCAGTTCGGGTGTGAACGTCATAAATACGAACTAAATACGGGCGAATCACCTCGACTCCGATAGGAGAAATAGTGACGATGTGATCTGGAGTTACCGCTCGATAGGATCGCTCGTCGTAGTCTTGATTAACGCGGCAGGCGAGGTTGACGTTGGTTAGTTCCACATCCAGAAACTGAATATCAGCAGAGATGTTATCAACCGATGCTGGACTGTGGATTTCGATTTCGCACTTGCGACCACTGCCTTTGCTTCCTTCTTCTCCCCCGTAAATTCCTGGTTCCATCGTTCTTGTGAAACCCTCCCGCGAACAAGGAATGCCACTTTTTGAACTATAAAGTGCCACTGATTTGTTTTTTGCGGAAGCAACGGGAAAAACATCGTAGAGCTTCGATGCAATCGTTTGTAAGACGATCTTTCCATCTTCAATAACGAAAGTATCTGTCCCAAAAAATTCTTGCTTGCCACTTGGTGTGAAGTTCCAAGTGATGTAGACGAAACGATCAAAAACAGTTGGTGTATCGATCTTGTTGGTGCCGTTGTCGAAGATTTCAAAGAGTCGAGTGAACACCTGGGCGATTTGCTTTCGTCCCTTAAAGATCCGATTGTTCAACACCAGAGTAGAGCTATCGGAGTAATCCGATACGATGTCGTCTACTGACCTGGCTTCCCACGCATGGATGTGATGATTCCAAACATCCTCTGTCGATGCTGCAAGCCCCACAGAGCTGCCGAGTAGTGTTACAAGTCCGAACGTGCCGATGATTTTTCTAAGCATTTTTTGATCCCTTCCTTTTTCTAAGTTTGTTGTCCTCTATGAGTCTTGTTTTAGAATCACTTGCATCATTAATCCAATGCATTATACTAATGCACTAGATGCACGGTATTTATTACGCGGGTATTTGATGGATTTAATTAAGAAAATATCGAAGTTCGATTTGAACCTTTTGACCGTTTTCGTAGCGATTGACGAGTATCGACACATTACGAAGGCGGCCAAGGTTCTAGGGATTACGCAACCAGCACTAAGTCATGCACTGGGGCGACTGCGCTCTCTTTTAGGAGACAAGCTCTTTGTCAAATCGTCTCAAGGAATGGTGCCGACTCCAAAGTCTGAACAACTATCGGTACCGATTCGCGCTCTTCTTCATAGCTTCGAGACAAGTGTATTAGGAGCGCAGGAATTTAATCCGAAAACGCTGAAAAAGACATTTACCATTCACACCACCGATTTGATCGAATGCTTGGCTCTACCGAAGTTACTCCAATCGTTAGAGGACGAAGCTCCACACTTGAAAGTGGTGAGTCGCCCTGCTGGATTTTCTTTGCCACGCGAAGAAATGGAGCGTGGCACTTGTGATGTGGCTATCGCTGGATTTTTTGGTGATTTACCGGACGGATTTTACCAACAAAAACTATTTACCGACCACTTTCAGACCGCCGTTCGCCAGAATCATCCCAGATTGCGAGGCAAGAAGAGTCTTACGCTCGATGAATACTGTAACGAGCGTCACGTTTTGATTGCACCAGGTGGCGAGCTGCGCGGCAGAGTTGATGACATTCTAAAGAAGAAAAAAAGAGAACGCCAGATTGTTGCGGGGCTGAATGTGTTTATGAGTTCGGCTTGGATTATCTCCCAGAGCGATTACCTCTTGACCGGCCCTTCTCGTTTGCTCGGTCAAATTGGCCAAGCCTTTCCCATTCAAGTGATGGCAGCTCCCATTGAGATTCCCAGCATAACGATTGTGCAGGTGTGGCATGAGCGGAACCATCAGGACCAAGGGCACAAATGGGTCAGAGAGCATATCCGCAAAATTCTGCAAGAATAGTAATCAAGCTCCAGTCGAGGTTACGGCTGAAACAACGCTCCCAGTCTGTTCGACAGATTTGATTTTCCCATTTGACAAATAGAATCGCGAATTTGCTTTGCCATCGAATCAGGATCTTCCACAAATGCCAATTGCTTACACTGAGTGTTTTTCTCGCCAGAAATATATTCGTGCCAGACAATATTGCCGTCTGGG
>JAHFAC010000387.1 GCA_023250755.1 Bacteriovoracaceae bacterium
TCATCAAGAGAAAATGAAACTACGCGTTCAGGCGGAAGGTGGGGCAAAGAGCGTTTGATCCAAGGATCATCCAGATTGACAGCGACAGTCCCCCCCTCTTTAGCGATGTAGGAGAGAAGCAGGGCTTCTTCTGATGCAACGGTTTTAAGATCTCGGAGCTTCTCAAGATGTTCGGGGCCGATGGCGGTTAACAGGCCAGCTGTGGGAGCGACGATAGGGAGGTGTTGCTCCATTGCCCCGACCTCGTCAATTCCGATTTCAACGACGGCAGCCTGGTGCTCGGCACGAAGTTCGAGCAGGGTCATGGGGATCCCGATAAAGCCGTTTTGGCTGCCTTGAGTTTTTAAGATTTTTGGCCATTTGCCCTGAAGCAAAGAGGCGAGGAGTTCCTTGGTAGTGGTTTTTCCGACGCTTCCACCTACAGCGAGTACTGGGATAGAAAACTGACGTCTCCACATCAGTGCGAGCTGGCGATAGGCGATGAGGGGATCTTGGACTAAATAGGCGTGAATGCCCTTGGCTATTTCAATTGCAAAGTCCTTACGACAAATCACACCCGTAGCGCCTTGTTTCAGGGCGATGGCAATAAAGTCATGACCGTCAAATTTTTCACCTTTGAGTGCCACGAAAAGGGAGCCGGGTTTGACCTTTCTAGAGTCCGTAACGACTGCCTGAAAGCCCTGGGAAGGCGAGGATTTTCGTGCTAGATTCAGTGCCTCCTCGACGAAAGAGCAGGTAAAAATCGGAACAGATTTTGCTTCTTTCAGTTTTTCTTTCATTGGGGTCAAGGTAACATGAACTGAAGAGACAGGGAAGCGGGTGGAAGATGCCTCAAAGTGCCAAAAAGGATAATCAAAAGAATAACCAAAAGAATAAAATGAAATCTAAAACCAAGAAGAAACCGAGTCCTCAAATTGCAGTTTTAATGGGAAGTGAATCAGATTTGCCTATCATGAGAGAAGCAGCACGGGCTTTAGAAGAATTTGGCATCGTTTTTGAGATGAAGATCATCTCAGCTCACCGTGCACCTAAAGAGACCGCTCATTATGCAGAAGCTGCGCGTAAGAAAGGAATCCGGGTAATTATTGCTGGTGCGGGAGGCGCCGCTCATTTGCCTGGGGTTGTTGCTGCTCATACCGAATTGCCGGTGATTGGGGTTCCGGTACCAATTGGGCATTTGCAAGGACAGGACGCGCTACTCTCAATCGTACAAATGCCTAAAGGGGTTCCGGTGGCGACCGTAGCTATTGGGAGTGCATTCAATGCAGGAGTGCTTGCTGTGCAAATCCTGGCTGCAGGTGGGGCTAAGATGGATTCAGCGTTGATTGCTCTCCTGGCGCGATTCAAAGAGAATCTACGCAAAGCTGTGCTGGCGAAGAAAGTTTAATTCTTTGCCTCAGTCTAGAAGGTTTCCTTTCCTAAATTACCTGGCGCGAAAAAGAATTCTCATCTGAATCTCTTTAGAGTGGCGCATAAAATATCTCCAGAAATTGCTTGCTTGTCGCAGAAATCGCTCGTACAACTTTGTGAAGGAGAAATCATAAATGGCTAAAAAACAGAAGTTCAGCTTTATCAATGAAGTACACACAGGCTTATTGAAAACCGCTGAGGTGACTCGTAGCGGAACAGTGCGCATTAAGCGTACTGAGCTTAAAAAAGTCATCGAGAATGCGTTTGTTGCAGGAGCAAAGCATGCCGCTAGCGGCGAGCGTATTCGCTTTCCGGTAATCGGCGCTTTGGTGAGAAAAGACGTGAAAGCCCGCAAAGGCGGCGAAAAGACGACCAATCCATTTACGGGTGAGCCCATGACAACTAAATCACGTCCGGCTACGAAGAAGCCGAGATGGTCATTTCCGCGCACCCTCAAGCAGACTTTTGAAAATAAAAAAAATTGGTAAATCATTCAAAACCAATCTTTTTTTAACGAACTGAGGTGCTTTTCAAGAGATTGAAAAGCACCTTTTTTTTATTCTTTTTTCCTTCAGCCAACTGATTTTACAAATGATCTAAAATGACGCAGCTTGGAGGCGCGATACTTCTACGAGAGATCAATACAAAAGGACAGACCAGTCGAGCTAGACAAGAATCTCCGAATTTTGCAGGGATTATTGTGGAGTATCGGAGTGTCTATGTTGGCAAAACGAGGTGGTTTTTTAATTTCTCTCCTGCTCTTATTCTTCTTTGTTTCAATGGGAGCATCCTGGGCGATGGGGAAGAAGCAAAAAAAGCATCTTATGGGAGTTCTTGGCGATTCCATCTCGGCAGCGACCTATTCAGACACCAGTGAAGATGCGTTGGATGTTGAATTAGCTGCTCTCCTTCCTTCTTGGGTTACTTCTCGGGTTATTTCGCAGGTTCAGCCTCTATTTTTGATCGAAAATAAGGATACTTACTCGTGGGCGTCGGGACGTAGGATTCAATCCCATTTTATGCGTTTGAAAAAGCTGATTGAAGAGGACTCACAAGGTGAGGAGTCTCTGGATGTTTTTAATGCGGCTATGCCGGGCGATCGAACAAGGGATTTAGGCAAGCAACTGACGAAGCTTGCGCATGTTCTTGAATTAGGAAAATATCTCTCCCTTAAATACGTTACTTTCTTTATCGGAAGTAATGATGCCTGCTTCGATGAGAGCGGGTTTGGCACTCCCGATGACAGAATGGCAGCAGAGCTAAAAGATGCATTTAAAACTTTGGCAGGGATTCGGCA
>JAHFAC010000037.1 GCA_023250755.1 Bacteriovoracaceae bacterium
AGTGGTTGTTGAGTTGTCACGGGTTACCTGGCCTACCCAAAAAGAAACGAGTTCGGCCACAGTGATTGTGATTATTATGGTTTTGATTTCCGGATTGATTTTAGGCTTCCTCGATTATGCTTGGACAGGCCTGCTTCAATGGTTTTTCTCCGCACTTCGGAAATTTGTTTAAAGAAGGGAAGAAGGAGGCGTGTGTGTCTGAGGTAAAAACTGAGACTAAGCTTGAATCACAGCCTGAGGGAGATGCTCAGGAGACGACTAAGGCGCGAGTGGTGCCCGCGGGAGAGATGGCGTGGTATGTTGTTCATACCTATTCTGGGTTTGAGAATAAGGCTAAGTTAGCGTTGGAAGAGCGAATTAAATCTCTAAAAAGAGAACCTTATTTTGGCGAAGTCATTGTGCCCGAAGAGAATGTGGTTGAGTTGGTCAAAGGGCAGAAAAAGACGACTAAACGTCGATTTTTTCCTGGATATATCCTGGTTCGAATGCTTTTGAATGAAGAGACCTGGCATATTGTAAAGGATACACCCAAGATTACTGGGTTTGTGGGTGACAAGATTAAGCCAGTTCCAGTTCCAGAGTCCGAAGTTCAAAAAATGACCAACCGAATTGCAGAAGGTCAGGCTAAACCCCGGCCGAGGATCTCGTTTCAAGAAGGCGAGAGTGTTCGGGTGGTAGATGGTCCATTCTCGAATTTTAGTGGTGTAGTTGAAGATGTAAATCCCGATAAAGGGAAGGTCAGGGTACTGGTCAGTATCTTTGGCCGATCCACTCCTGTGGAATTAGATTTTATTCAGGTTGAAAAGATCTAAGAGCCTGTGTTAAGAGGGGCCACTTATGGCAAAAAAGGTTACTGGGCAGATTAAGCTGCAGATTCCTGGCGGCCAAGCAAATCCAGCGCCGCCCGTTGGGCCAGCGCTTGGACAGCGTGGCGTGAACATCATGGAGTTCTGCAAGGCATTCAATGCCAAGACGCAGGATCAGAAGGGGATGATCATTCCGGTGATCATCACTGTTTATTCAGATCGTTCGTTTACTTTTATTACTAAAACCCCTCCCGCATCAGTTCTGCTTTTTAAGGCAGCTAAGATTGAGAAGGGCAGCGGTGTTCCCAATAAGACAAAAGTAGGGAAAGTGACCAAAAAACAAGTTGAAGAAATCGCCAAACTGAAGATGCCGGACCTAAATGCAGGAAGTGTCGAGGCTGCAATGCGGACGGTTGAGGGTACGGCCAGGAGTGCAGGGATTACGGTAGTTGATTAGGTTTTGTTCGAGTGGGAGCCGCTTAGGCGGCGTTTGAACCACGGGAGTTTGAAGCATGACGGATACTCAGCAAAAAAAACGCGTAGGCAAGCACGGGAAAAAATTCTCTGATGCGATCGCTAAAATAGAAGAGGGAAAGAGGTATCGGGTTGAGGATGCCTTTCGCCTCTTGCCAGAAATTGCTTATGCAAAATTTGATGAAACTGTGGATATCGCCTTTAGTCTGGGTGTAGATCCGAAACATGCAGAGCAAATGGTTCGAGGCGCAATGGTGCTTCCTCATGGCATTGGTAAGACTGTAAAAGTGGCTGTTCTTGCCAAGGGAGACAAGGCGCGCGAAGCAGAGGCCGCTGGCGCTGATGTCGTGGGCGCAGATGATCTGATCGAAAAAATTGTGGGGGGTTGGCTTGAGTTTGATAAGTTGATTGCCACTCCTGACATGATGGTTTCGGTCACTAAGGTGGGTAAAATTTTGGGTCCACGTGGACTGATGCCCAATCCCAAGTTAGGAACAGTTACCTTTGATGTTACTAAGGCCATTAAAGATCAGAAGCTGGGTAAGATTGAGTATCGAACAGAAAAGACAGGGATTATCCATGGATTGATCGGCAAGAAATCTTTTGGTGCCGATAAGCTTCGTGAAAATTTCATGGCCTTGGCAAATGCCATTATCAAAGCAAAGCCGCCTACAAGTAAAGGGGCCTATCTTAAGAATATTACGCTTTCGACAACGATGAGTCCTGGTATTCCGATAGACCCATTGGATGTCTTGGCAATTACGGGTGCTGTATAGGCTTTTAAGGTGCCTGGCCGTTTAAGGTTAATATAGAGGTTGGAATCATGAATCGAACTGAAAAAGCTGAATTAGCCCAGACACTAAAAGAAAAGTTCAGTAAAGCACAGG
The DNA here is from genome assembly GCA_023250755.1 of Bacteriovoracaceae bacterium. Taxonomy (GTDB): domain Bacteria; phylum Bdellovibrionota; class UBA1018; order UBA1018; family UBA1018; genus JAHFAC01. Next base: position 2,168 of record JAHFAC010000037.1, read on the forward strand.
TGGCTATTTTTGCAGACTATAAGGGACTCACAGCCACGCAAGCAGATGATCTTAGGCGTTTGCTTCGTGCTCAAAAGACAGAGGTCAAAGTACTGAAAAACAATATTGCCAGGCAAATTGTGAAAGATGGTGCTTTTGGTGAGCAGGCAAAAACATTGATGGATGGGTTGGTGGGCCCAACACTCGTTGCCTTTGCTTTTGGGGATCCCTCAGCTGCCGCAAAGGTAATTTATAAATTCGCCCAAGACAATGAGGCATTCAAATTAAAAGAAAGCCTCATGGGCCCTAAGAAATTAGCTGCTTCAGAGGTTGAAGAATTGGCTAAGTTGCCCAGTAGGGAAGTTTTGTTAGCAAAACTGTTGGGTACTATGAATGCGCCTATTTCAAATTTTGTCGGCGTGTTGGCGGCTGTTCCGCGAGGCTTGGTGACAGTGCTGTCCGCGATTGAAGGGAAGAAAGCGAATCCACAAGCCTAAGGGGTATTGTGGATAAGATTTTTCGGCTGACCTCCATGATGGAGGTCAGCAAACAGGTCCTAGAGGGGCCGAAGCCAGGACGGTAGGCTGGGTATGAGGTAAGAGAATCAATGTCGAGCGCAACGATTACAAAGGAAAATGTCGTTTCCTTTATTGAAAACATGTCCGTTCTCGAGCTTTCACAACTTGTGAAAGAACTCGAAACGAAATTTGGAGTCTCTGCAGCGGCACCAGTTGCTGCAGCAGTGGCCGGAGCAGGGGCTGGTGCGGCACCAGCCGCAGAGGCTAAAACCGAGTTCACGGTAGTTCTTACTGTCGTTGGCGACAAAAAGATCAACGTGATTAAAGAGGTTCGTGCCATCACTGGGCTTGGCTTGAAAGAAGCTAAGGACCTAGTCGAAGGAGCTCCCAAGCCTTTGAAAGAGGGCGTGAACAAGCAAGAAGCTGAAGAAATCAAGAAAAAGCTTGAGGCAGAGGGTGCCAAGGTCGAAATTAAGTGACCTTGAGTCGTCAGCTTTCTTTATTCTTGATGCCTGAGACTTCTTGTGAGCTATACTGCACCGTTGATGATTTTGTAAGTGAGCGATTTTGTCTTATCGGCAAAACAGAATAAACAAGGTGTGCAGATAGCCTTTTTGGGCGGTCTGTGCATTTTTACATGTATTTTTAGTCTATTTTCGAAGGAGCGAGCATGGCCTCTCTTTTCTCGGAGAATCGCCGAGTCCGTAAGGATTTTTCCAGGATTACCATCCCTGTGGATATTCCTAATCTGATTGAACTCCAGCGTAAGTCTTACGAAAAATTTCTTCAAGCGGATGTTTTACCGTCTGCGCGAGAAAACAGTGGACTTCAGGCAGTTTTTAAGTCCGTTTTTCCGATTGAGGACTTTAATAAGACTGCATCTTTGGAGTTTGAAAGCTACACGCTTGAAAAACCCAAGTACGACGTAATTGAGTGCCGCCAGCGCGGCATGACGTTCGCCGCTCCTTTGAAGATCACCGTTCGCCTGGTGGTTTATGATGTGGATGAGGAGGCTGAAACTCGCAATATCCGTGACATTAAAGAACAAGAAGTTTACATGGGTGAAATTCCCCTCATGACTGAGGCGGGATCTTTCATCATTAATGGGACAGAGCGAGTCATTGTCAGTCAATTGCACCGTTCTCCCGGCGTTATTTTTGATCACGACCAGGGAAAGAGTCATTCCAGCGGAAAAATTCTCTATTCTTCCCGTGTCATTCCTCATCGTGGCTCATGGCTTGATTTTGAATTTGACCACAAGGACATACTTTTTGCTCGCATTGACCGTAAACGGAAATTGCCTGCAACGATTATTCTTCGAGCCATGGGGATGTCGAATCAAGAAATCCTCAGTTATTTTTATCGTACAGAACGCCTAGTTTTTGAAAAAGACGGCAAATTCTACAAGATGGTGGATTTGGATATTCTTTCTGGCCAAAGGGCCGAAGAAGATATTCTCGACCCTAAAACGGGTGAGGCTATTGTCAAAAAGAATCGGAAATTTACCAAGGCCGTCATTAAAAAAATTGAAGAAGTAGGGATCAAGCGTTTCGAGCTGCAGTCAGAAGCTGTGGTGGGCCGAGTGGCCTCAGAGGATATTGTTGATGAGAAGACAGGCGAAGTTCTGCTCGAGACCAATCAAGAACTATCTGAGTCGAAAATCATCGAGCTGCGTGAAAGAGGGATTAAAGAGGTAAAGGTTATCTTCACAGATAATTTGACCCATGGTTCTTTTGTTCGCGAGACATTGCTGGTTGACAAGGTTTCCAGCCCTGAAGAGGCACTGATCGAGATTTACAAAAGAATGAGACCTGGTGATCCTCCAACGATCGAAGCGTCTCGGCAGCTTTTTGAAAATCTCTTTTTCAATCCTGACCGCTATGATTTATCTCGGGTAGGTCGGTTGAAATTGAATTACAAGTTTCCGGAAAACAATATTCCGACTGAGTCCACGATTCTAGCAAAGCAGGATATTCTTTCGACTCTCTATTATCTGTGTGAATTGAACAATGGCCGAGGCACCATTGATGATATCGATCATTTAGGGAATCGCCGTGTTCGTCCCGTGGGAGAGCTCATTGAGAACCAATATCGCATTGGTCTAGTGAGAATGGAGCGAGCGATCAAAGAGAGGATGAGCATTCAAGAGATTGAAACCTTGATGCCCCATGATCTGATCAACCAGAAGCCTGTTTCTGCAGTAGTGAAGGAGTTTTTTGGCTCAAGCCAGCTCTCTCAGTTCATGGACCAGACTAATCCCCTTTCAGAAGTGACTCATAAGCGACGTTTGTCGGCACTAGGGCCTGGGGGCTTAACTCGAGAGCGTGCGGGCTTCGAGGTACGTGACGTTCACAATACGCACTATGGTCGAATTTGTCCCATTGAGACGCCGGAAGGTCCAAACATTGGTTTGATCGCCAGTTTGTCGACTTATGCACGAGTCAATGAGTTTGGGTTTATTGAGACACCCTATCGAATGATTCAGGGCCGTAAGGTGAGTGACGATATTCGCTACTTTACCGCGACCGAGGAGGAGAACAAGGTTATTGCTCAGGTGTCTCCCGATGCACTCCGAACGAGCAAAATGGCTGGAGACCACATCTCTGCGCGTCGAAAGGGAGATTTTTCCCTCGTCAACCCAGACGAAGTGGAGCTTATGGATGTATCTCCCAATCAGCTGGTTTCGATTGCCGCATCTTTAATTCCTTTTCTCGAACATGACGATGCGAACCGAGCTTTGATGGGTTCAAACATGCAGCGCCAGGCTGTTCCTTTGATTCGGACATCGGCACCCCTTGTGGGAACTGGCATTGAGCGTGTGGTTGCTCGTGACTCTGGGCAAATCATCGTGTCTCGTCACGATGGTGAAGTGGCTATGGTGGATGGAACCAAAATCGTGGTTCGTCGGACTCATTCTCGTTCAGATGAGGTGGGATCAGACGTGGAGATTTATAATCTCACCAAATACCAGCGTTCTAATCAAAATACATGCATTACCCAACGGCCAGTAGTGCGAGTGGGTGACCATATTAAGGCGGGCGATGTGCTTGCAGATGGTCCAGCCACGGACGCAGGTGAGTTGGCACTGGGCCAAAATGTCCTAGTAGCCTTCATGCCTTGGAATGGTTACAACTTCGAAGATTCGATCTTGATTTCAGAAAGGCTGATCAAGGAAGACACTTTCACCTCGATCCACATCGAAGAGTTCGAGTGTGTGGCGCGAGACACGAAGTTGGGCAAGGAAGATATCACACGCGACATTCCAAACGTAGGAGAGGAAGCCTTAAAAGACCTCGACGCGAGTGGTATTATTCGAATTGGTGCAGAAGTGAAGCCGGGGGATATCTTAGTCGGAAAGGTTACACCAAAAGGTGAGACTCAGCTCTCTCCTGAAGAAAAGCTCCTCCGAGCGATCTTTGGTGAAAAAGCAGGTGATGTGCGCGATACTTCTCTTCGTGTTCCTTCGGGAGTGCAGGGAATCGTCATCAATGCCCAAGTCTTTGCCCGCGAGGGGACTGAACCTGATGATCGTACTAAATCCATTCTAGAAGAGCAGATTGCAAGGATTCGCCGTGATGAACGGATTGAAATCGATTCAATTCGTCATTCCGCCCTGAGTAAGATGCTCAAAATTTTAGAGGGTGCGGCGACCACGGGGAAGCTCCTTTCTGAAGATGGTTCTGAAGAACTTCTGAAGAAAGGCCAAAAGCTAGACTCAGCGATTTTGACGGCTATTCCATTTGAGTTGCTCGGATTTATTCCTGTCAAAGACGAGCTTGAGCAAGAGGTCACTCAGATCATGAAGACGGCCAAAGAGAAAATCGAGGCTGTCCGGTACGTCTTTAAAGAAAAGACGGATAAATTAAAAAGAGGGGATGAGCTTGCACCTGGCGTCATTAAAATGGTTAAGGTTCAAATTGCCATTAAGCGAAGGCTTCAGGTCGGTGACAAGATGGCGGGGCGCCATGGAAACAAAGGCGTGATCAGCAGGATCGTGCCCGCAGAAGATATGCCGTTCATGGCAAACGGTCTTCCCGTTGACATGGTCTTAAATCCATTAGGCGTGCCTTCTCGTATGAATATTGGACAACTACTTGAGTTGTCCTTGGGGTGGGCTGCTCATGGTATTGGACAAAAGATCACTGCCTACCTTGAGAATTTCAACGGAGATAAGCTTCGCAAATTGTTAAAGGACACCTATTCCAATCCTGAAGTCGACAAGTACTTGGATCGAGCATCGGATGCAGAGGTGAAGAAGATGGCCTTCCACCTTCGTCAAGGAGTTCATTTCGCTAGTCCGGTTTTTGATGGGGCTACCGAAAAGGATCTTGAGAAGATGTTGACCATCGCAGATTTACCGCTGCGTGGACAGACTACACTTTATGATGGCGTGACTGGCGAACCGTTTGCTGAAGAGGTGACGGTTGGCATTATGTACATGTTAAAGCTGCATCATCTCGTCGAAGAAAAAATCCATGCTCGCAGCATTGGGCCTTACAGCTTAGTGACTCAGCAGCCTCTGGGCGGGAAAGCGCAATTCGGAGGCCAACGTCTGGGAGAGATGGAAGTTTGGGCGCTCGAAGCTTATGGTGCAGCGTTTGGGCTTCAAGAGTTTTTGACTGTGAAGTCCGATGATGTGACTGGCCGAAACCGTATGTATGAGGCCATTGTAAAAGGAGAGCAGTTGCTTGAGCCGGGATTACCCGAATCTTTCAATGTGTTGGTGAAGGAGCTCCAAAGCTTGGCTTTAAACGTCGAGCTCATTGAAGAAGAAGATAAAAGCGCTAAAGCAGTGCAACTTTGAACAGATTGAAGTCTGATTTTAAGGCAAATGAGGACAGATCATGAAAGACCTTTTAAACTTTTTCGATAAACCGAAAGATCCACTGAGTTTTACAGGCATTCGGATTTCTTTGGCTTCTCCAGATAAGATTCGTGAGTGGTCATACGGTGAAGTCAAAAAGCCTGAGACTATTAATTATCGGACTTTCAAGCCCGAAAGAGATGGCCTTTTTTGCGCGAAGATCTTCGGACCTGTAAAGGATTACGAGTGTAATTGCGGCAAATACAAGCGCATGAAGCACCGTGGTGTGGTTTGTGAGAAATGTGGTGTTGAGGTCATTCAATCAAAAGTTCGCCGTGAACGCCTGGGGCATATTGAGTTGGCGACCCCCGTTGCACATATTTGGTTTTTAAGGTCCCTTCCTTCGCGAATTGGGGCGTTGTTGGATATTACGCTTAAAGATCTAGAAAAAGTTCTTTATTGCGAAGCATACCTGTTGACGGATGCCGGGAATTCAGGTCTTGAACTCAACTCAATTGTTTCTGAAGAAAAATACACGCAACTCGTGAAAGAAGGCATGAGTTTTTCGGCTGCGATGGGCGGTGAGGCTATTCGAGAAGGACTGAAAAAAGTCGATATCGAAATGCTTTCGCGCCAATTGCGGCGGGAAATGAAGCAGACGACCTCTGAGGCACAGAAGACAAAAATTTCAAAGCGCTTGAAGGTTGTTGAGTCTTTTAAGGCCAGTGGTTCAAACCGCCCGGAGTGGATGATGTTGGATGTAATCCCAGTGATTCCACCCGAGCTTCGTCCGCTGGTGCCGCTCGATGGAGGTCGCTTTGCCACTTCTGATTTGAACGATCTTTATCGCCGCGTCATCAATCGCAACAATCGATTGAAGCGTCTGATGGAGCTCAATGCGCCAGAGATTATTATTCGCAATGAAAAGCGCATGCTTCAAGAGTCTGTAGACGCACTTTTTGATAATGGCCGTCGAGGCAAAACCTTTACCGGTCCTAATAAGCGTCCCTTGCGTTCACTTTCGGATATGCTCAAGGGCAAGCAAGGGCGTTTCCGCCAGAATCTGCTCGGCAAGCGCGTCGATTACTCCGGCCGATCCGTCATCGTCGTAGGTCCTGAGCTTAAGCTACATCAGTGTGGTCTTCCTAAAGTCATGGCGCTTGAGCTCTTCAAGCCCTTTATTTACAATAAGCTTTCTGAGTATGGCTATGTGACGACCATTAAGTCTGCAAAAAAAATGGTAGAGAAGCAACGCCAAGAAGTTTGGGATATTCTTGAAGAGGTTGTAAAAGAGCATCCCGTACTGCTCAATCGCGCACCGACTTTGCATCGACTGGGCATTCAGGCATTTGAACCGGTATTGATTGAAGGAAAAGCCATTCAGCTTCACCCTTTAGTTTGCGCTGCATTTAACGCAGACTTCGACGGCGATCAAATGGCTGTTCACATTCCGCTTTCGATTGAAGCGCAGATTGAGGCACGTGTCCTCATGATGTCGACCAACAATATTCTCTCACCCGCGCATGGGAAGCCGATTATCGTTCCCAGCCAAGATATTGTTCTTGGACTCTATTATATGACTCGTGAGAGACCTTACGGAAAGGGTGAGGGCAAGTTATTTTCTGGGCCGATCGAAGTTCACTACGCCTTTGATTCGGGCGTTGTGGGACTTCAGACTAAAATTAAATGTCGAGTGTCGGGTAAGATTTATGATTCGACAGTCGGCCGCGTACTTCTTTCTGAAATTGTTCCAGCGGAGATTCCCTTTGCTACCTATAATAAGGTGCTGGGAAAGAAGGATCTCGCTGAGTTGATTGACCAGTGTTATCGATTGACCGGAAACAAGAAGACAGTTCTATTAGCTGATCATCTGATGGGAATGGGCTTCCGCCAAGCTATGCGTGCTGGGATCTCGATTTCGGTCCATGACATGCTCATGCCGCCGGAGAAGGCTGAGTTCTTGGAGAAGGCCTATCAACAGGTTCAAGAAATCGAAAATCAATACGTCGAAGGTTTAATTACCGATGGTGAACGTTACAACAAGGTGATCGATATTTGGGCTCAGACTTCTGAGCAAATTGCGAGTGCCATGATGAAGCGCTTGTCGGTCCAGACGTTTAAGGCCCCGCATGCTTATAAGGGCAAAGAGTCTGAGATCACCGGACCTTCCTTCAATTCGATTTTTATGATGGCAGACTCAGGAGCGAGAGGCTCCAACGCCCAGATTCGTCAGCTCGCAGGAATGCGCGGTCTGATGGCCAAGCCATCAGGTGAAATTATCGAAACGCCTATTGTTGCGAATTTTCGTGAGGGCTTGTCTGTGCTGCAATACTTCGTATCTACGCACGGCGCCCGTAAGGGATTGGCAGATACGGCTCTTAAAACAGCGAACTCCGGGTATTTGACTCGTCGCTTGGTTGACGTTTCTCAAGATGTCATTGTGACTGAGCCCGATTGCGGAACTTTAGACGGTCTTTATGTCACTGCTTTGATTGAGGGCGGTGAAGTGATCGAAAAAATGGGAGATCGGATCTTGGGTCGTGTGGCCTTGGATGATGTGATTGACCCGGTGACGAGTGAAACGTTGGTTAAAGCAAACGACGAAATCACTGAAGATCTCATGAAGAAAATTGAAGAGGCTGGCATTGATCGCGTCAGGATCCGTTCTGTGTTGACCTGTCAGGCTAAAAAAGGCATTTGCGGCGCTTGTTATGGTCGCGACCTCTCACGCGGGCGTTTGGTCAATAACGGTGAGGCGGTAGGCGTGATTGCAGCTCAGTCCATCGGTGAGCCAGGCACCCAGCTGACCATGCGTACCTTCCATATCGGTGGCACAGCCTCTCGAAGGGCTGAGCAGTCGAGTCTTGAAACCAAGACTAAGGGGATTTTGAAGTTCTTGAACGTCATGACCGTTCGAAACAAAGAGGGCTACCTGACCGTTATGAATAGAAACGGCGAAATTGCGGTCATTGATGCCAATAATCGCGAACGAGAAAAATATCCTATCGTTTATGGCGCTAAGCTTTTGCTGAAAGAAGGCGATTCCACCGAGAAGGG